>CAYWPW010000234.1:0-3772 GCA_964460095.1 uncultured Candidatus Cloacimonadota bacterium | reverse complement strand
CGAACTGAAAAGTTCGGAAGGAGAGAAATAAAAATTACTCGCTTTTCTTTTTCCAGATTCCGGCCCAGGCAACAGTTCTTGGTTTACAGGAGTCATTCAAAACAGTGATCATTAATTCATCCTCTTTTATTTCAAATTTGTAAATTCCAGGTTCCGGGCAATCCGAATCGATAAAAGCAATCTGATTTTCATCAAATAGATTTTCACCGCTTGTATTGGTGTGATTAGTTCCTTCATCCAACACAATAAAATCGAAAGTTTTATCTTCATTAAAATCCACTTGAGCATTAAAAGTTACATCTTCAGCTTCAACTGCTCTCAGCCAGCTTCCAATAATTTCATCTTCCGGTTTTGGGGTGATATCCTGCACGATGGCAAATAAACGAGAAGGTTTTCCTTCAGCATCATAAATGAGCCAGGCTTGATGGCAGGTGGGGAAGATGGTGCCATCTTTGCGGATATATTCCTTTTTGTACACACCGGAATAGCCTTGTTCAAGAACTTTCTCGAAAAGTTCCTGTTCCATTTCATGCCATTTTTGGGGCGTTAATTCCTGAAAAGTAATTTCTCGAATTTCATCTAATCTGTAACCTAACATATCAAGATAAGCCTGATTTGCATCGAGCGTTTTGCCGTCGAGTGTGTTAAGCACAATACCACTGTAGCATGCTTGATCAAGGGAATTCAGCAAGGTGTCGATGCGCTCATTATTCCTTTCTTTTTGTTGAATGCATGAAATCAGTAAAATAAAAATCAAACCAAATCCCAGAAGTTTTAATACAGTTTTCATCTCTCCTCCAATTTTTTATTTTATTTCCAATAAAATTTTGAATATAACACCATTAAAATCAAGAATAATATATCTTCTCAAAACTAAACATATTACAAATATTCAACAATGAATAACACTTTTATAAATCTTTTACTTTTTTTGAGACATTGACAAGCCATTTTACATTTCTCATATCTTTTAATTTTGCTAACCACTGTGTTTTATTAATTGGGATTTTAATATTTCTATTTATATCAAATCTAACTTTTGAAAATCGATAGAGGATTCCCCCGATTACAACATCTAAGAATTCTTTCTCTTCATATGGGCTTATAACTAATCCTTTTGAGCTTTCACCATTTAAATGTAACAAGAAAGTATCAATAGGAAAATCATCAGGTTCAATAGGATTATCATGAAGAATTGCATTTCGAAGGATTTCTTGATTTTCTGAAGATAAATCAATATGAAAATTTGGTATAGAAGTAATAGAAAGTCTCCATAAAATTGAGAGTAATATTAGTCTAACCGATTTATATTTAAAATCTGGAATTGAAACAATGTTTTCCCTAATTCGAATAATTTCAGGAATTCCTCGTCTAACTAAATTTGCATAGTATGTCTCATATTTATGTAGTCTATCTTCACAGCATTTGCAAAGTAATTTTTCTTTTGGTCCATCTTGTGGTGGGACTTTAACAGTTTTAGAATCAGTCATAAAGCAAAACTTGTTATTATATTCTTTGTCACGAGTTAATTTGATTAATAATTTCGGGTAAATATGAGAATTTTTCAATTCTCTTTTATTTTTGCATAAACAGCAGATTCTTTTCTCCAATATTTTTTCCTATTAAAATAACAAATACAATTACTAATTGGGTAATGCAGAAAAGGATTTATTATATTTTAGCACTGACAAGCGATTGAGTAATTCCTTTTCTTCGTTTCATTATGACTGAATAAACTCCAAATTTTTATAAAAATGAAGATAATGTATGGGTCCCCGAACCAGTTCGGGGATATCTACTTTAGATTCATAGAAAAGTTCATGGATACTCCTGATTTGGTAGTGTATGCGAACTTTATTTTATTTTCATTATGGAAAGCGATCCTCTTTTTAATCAAACAATCCTAAATCTAATCACTCCAATTCCTCAAACGGCATGATTGCCTGGAGCGGATCGTACTGTATATTCCTATAAAATTGAATTGCTTTCCGGGTTCCAAGTTCTTTATGGATATCCGGTGTGAAAATATTGGCATACATTTCAATATTAAAAATATCTTTTAATAGCATCTCTTCCAAAGTCTTTTTCCTGGGAAAATAAATCCGGACAAAAGATTTAATTCCAGCTAATTCAGCAGCTTTTTGGATGGCATCGCTCATAAAACCAACATCATCGATTAAGTTGTTTTCCAAAGCGTCATTGCAGCTCCACAATCTTCCCTGAGCTATCTCTTCCACTTGTTCCAGGCTCATATCTCTGCCAAAGGCAACTCTTGCTTTAAATTCATCATAAGTTTCCTGTACACCTTGCCTGAAAGATTCTACAACTTGCGGCTCGATTTCAGTGAAAGGGTCTAAGATATTTGCGTATTTACCTTTTTTAATCACATTGGAGTGAATACCGATTTTATCGCCGAGTTTCTTAAAGTTAGGAATTGTGCCAACCACACCAATCGAACCTGTAATCACAAAAGGGTCTGCAAAAATATAGCTTGAATTACTGACAATGTAATATCCACCTGAACCTGCAACATTTGCCATGGAAACAACTACCGGCATAATCTCTTTCAATCTAATTATTTTGTTAAGTATTATTTCCGATTCCAAGGCACTGCCTCCGGGACTGTCAACTCGAATTACCAAGGCTTTTATAGAGCTGTCTTTTATGATCAAATCCAGGTTCTTATTAAATTTCTTAGCAGAAAGATTCCTGAAATCAGAAGAAGTCCCCTCCTGCGAAATATTACCTTGAGCATAGATGACAGCAATCTTATCTTTTGTGAAGGATTTCTCTTTTGGAAGATTATAATCTTTAAAGGAAATTAGATTCTGTTTTTTTATATTCAATCTTGCCAGCAGGTTTTCCCGGAAAATAAGCTCATCCACCAATTGATATTGAAGAGCATTATCTTTATTTATCATAATGTCGGTTCGGTTTTCATAAATTGCTTTTACATCATCAAAAGAGATATTTCTGTTTTCTGCTACAGTTTGGAGAAGTTCATCATAAATATCAGAGAGCAAATCTTCCAGACTTTTTCGTAATGGTTGAGACATTTCATTGAGGAAATACTGCTCGCCTGTTCCTTTGAATTTACCAGCATGAATCACTTTGATTTCCACACCGATCTTATCTAAAAGTTCTTTGTAATAGATGATATTTCCACCGATTCCAGTCAGTAGAATTCCAGCGGATGCAGATGGATTCAAATATACTCTATCTGCAACAGAAGCTAAAAAGTAATCTTTATTACCGGAAATTTCCATATAAGCATGCACCTCTTTTCCATAAGATTGGAAGTTTTTCAGTGCTTTAATGATTTCATGAGTTGTGGCAAATCCAGCTTGAATCCATCTAGGTTCCAATAAAATACCTTTAATTTTTTCATCTGTTGCAGCACGATTGATTTTGCGGATGAGCTCATTTGAACAAATAGTTTTTTCAAAGAAAATTGAAGCCTCAATTTCATTGTATTCGTTAATCTCTCCGGATAGATTCAAATGCAGATATGAATCCGGTTGGACTTTTACTTTTTTCTTGCCCAGATTTTTTAAGGAATGAAATCCCCAAAAAAGTAATGCAATCACGATTATGATGGATGTTAAACATCCAAAAGCAAACCATTTTTTTTTCATCTTATTTTCCTCCTGTTTTTTTTGAGTTCATGAGTTCCACAAAATTAAAAAAGACTGTCTTTCTGAGGAAATCTTCGAAGTGGTCTCTAACGAAGAATCTCATTATAAGCGGAGATCCTTCGATGGAAAAGCATGAA
>CAYWPW010000233.1:0-3776 GCA_964460095.1 uncultured Candidatus Cloacimonadota bacterium | reverse complement strand
CCGGTTTTTATTGATGAAAGTGCAGATATTCCCTTTGCAGTCGAAAATATCATCATCTCCAAAACATTTGATAATGGAACCATCTGTGCCAGCGAACAATCTATAGTGGTAGAGAAAAAAATTGCTGAAAAAGTTATCGCTGAATTTAAAAAGCAAAATTGTTATTTTCTTAGTCCAGATGAAATAGAAAAAGTGGAGAAAAAAGCAATTGATCTGCATTCAGGTATGATGAGTGCTCAGATCGTTGGTCAATCTGTGCAGCAAATAGCTGAATTAGCTGGCATCACAGTTCCGTTCAACACAAAATTATTGATAGCTCATCTGGATGGAGTGGGTAAAAAATATCCTCTTTCATTAGAAATTTTAGCTCCCATCTTAACCTTTTATGTTAAAGAAAATTATCTTGAGGCAATTAAGACCTGTATAGATTTGAATTATCTGGGTGGCATTGGTCATACAGCAGGTATTTATGCGAATAATAATGAGAGAATTTCTGAATTTGCAGATTTGATGAATGCCGGCAGAGTGGTCGTGAACACGCCTTCAGCTCAAGGTGCGGTGGGAGGTTTATTCAATAAACTCCAAACTTCTTTTACTTTGGGATGCGGAGCCGGTGGAAAAAATATCACAACGGAAAATATCACTGCTATCCACCTGATCAATACAAAAAGAATCTGCCAGAGACGTGAAAATAGAAAGTGGTTTGATTTTGATCAACAAAAGTTTTTGATGAGAACCTGACAGCAGAGGACATCTCCAAAGAATACAATAAAAATTAAGGAACACGGATGACACGGATAATACGGATTTGCACAGATAAAATTGACAGGATAAACAGGATTAACAGGAAAAAATTAATTATTGGAAATATCTGGTATATACTGTTAACCAACTTAAAACTTAACAAGTTTCCAAAACTTGTTAAGTTTACATAATCATAATGAATCATAAATAATCAGCGAAAATCAGCGTCGAAAAAAATAAAGACTAAATAATAATTTGTGAAAATTCGTGTAATTCGTGGATAAAAAAGTCAGTGTAAGTCAGGGGCAAAAAATAATCAGGAGAAGATATGTTAAAATGCCAATTTGAGAAAGATAAACAAACTTTAATCTGTAAATTTTCAGAACGGATGGATTCTGAGAACAGTCCTGCAGCAGCAACAATGATCGATGAAAAACTGGAAGAACTGCTTAATAAAAATGAAATTCAAATTTCAGTGGAAAATTCAAATAAATATGAAAATCTAAAAATCGTTTTCGACCTTGAAGATGTAAATTTTGTCTCTTCTGCTTTTATGAGAAATTGCATTATGTTTGCCAAAAAAGTTCAACTGGAATATTTTTCGATTATAAACACACATCCTTTTATCAAAAAAACTTTTAAGATTGCTGGTCTGGATAATATGATGGAAATTTTATAAAATTCCTTCTAAAAATATCTTGATTAAAAAAGAACTGCTTTGTACTTTTGCTCCAAAAAAAATTAGGAGAATCAAATGAAAATAAATCTGAAAAATCGAAACTTCTTAACTTTATTAGATTTTACACCGGAAGAAATCAAATATCTGTTGGCACTTTCCACAGAATTGAAAAACGCCAAATATGAAGGGAAGGAAGTTCAGAAATTAAAAGGAAAAAATATTGCACTCATATTTGAAAAAACATCCACCAGAACCAGATGTTCCTTTGAAGTTGCAGCTTATGACCAAGGAGCTCATATTACTTATCTCGGACCAACCGGTAGTCAGATGGGACACAAAGAAACCATGAAAGATACAGCACGAGTTTTAGGCAAATTGTATGATGGAATCGAGTATCGCGGTTTTGGACAGAACATTGTGGAAGAACTCGGTGAATTTGCCGGAGTTCCGGTTTGGAACGGTTTAACTACCGAATATCATCCCACACAGGTTCTGGCTGATTTTCTTACTACCCAGGAGCATTTGAACAAACCTTACTGCGAGATGGTTTTTGTTTATTCCGGTGATGGTAGGAATAATGTGGCAAATTCCCTTATGATCGGAGGTGTAAAACTGGGAATGGATTTCAGGATTGTTGCACCAAAAGAGGTTCAACCTGATAATGAACTCGTGAATAAATGCAAAAAAATCGCAAAAGAAACTGGAGCAAAAATAACTATTACTGATAATATCAACGCTGGCGTGAAAGATGCTGATGTGATTTATACTGATGTCTGGGTTTCAATGGGAGAACCAAAAGAGGTTTGGGAACAGAGGATTAAGCTCTTAACTCCGTATCAAGTAAATAGAGATTTGATGGCAAAAACAGGAAAATGTCAAACCATCTTTTTACATTGTCTTCCTGCTTTTCATAATACTGATACAAAAATTGGAACAGATGTTTATGAGAAATTCGGTATTAAAGAAATGGAAGTTTCCGGTGAAGTTTTTGAAAGTGAAACCTCAAAAGTATTTGAACAAGCGGAAAACAGGATGCACGCCATCAAAGCAGTGATGGTGGCTACTTTGGTTTGATATACGCCAATATTTTTTTAATGAAGCAACAAAGTATTACTAGATCGTATCTTTTATAAAATGAATGTGCCTAAAAAAAGTTTAGGCACATTCACAATTAATTTGAATTTAAATGAATCTGTAATCTGCTTTTAATAACAAACTGTTTTAGAGATGAACAACTATTCTTTGTTGTTTACCTGCCTTTCGCGACAAATTTTTTCCACTTCTCTAAAAGCAACTTTTCCACTTCCCATTAAGGGAATATCTTCAATCACATAAAATTCTTTTGGTATTGCTAAAGCAGGTAGTTCTTTTGCCATTTGTTTGAGGATTTTCTTTCTATCAAATTCACCGGTAGCAACAGCAGCTACAACATCGGAACCTTTGGTGGGATTGGGAACATCTACCACACAACAGACCACTCCTTCCGGTAAAAGCTTTCCGAGTACTTCCTCTACTTTTACCAAGGAGACCATTTCACCAGCAACTTTCACGAAGCGTTTCAGTCTTCCCCGATGCCACAGGAATCCGTCTTCATCTATCACCCCCATATCACCGGTATCATACCAGCCATTGTGCATACGAATAGAAGTTTCTTCGATATCTCCCAGGTATCCCACAGAAATCAGATCACCTTTTACAAATATTTTACCTTCTTCATTTGCCGGTAATACTGCATCGGATTCTCTATCCAGAATCTTAACCTGAACTCCGGGTAAAGGTTTGCCAATGCTTCCGGGTTTATTTGCTCCGGGCACATTCACAGAAACAACCGGGCTGGTTTCTGTCGCCCCATATCCTTCTAAGATTTCCAAATTGTGTTCATTAATATAAGTGTTACGAAGTTTTTCAGTTAATTTATCAGCACCTGCAAGTGCATATCTTATACACGAAAAATCTCCAGGAGCTGCTTTTCTTAAATAACCATAGAAAAAAGTAGGAGTTCCAATCAAAATAGTAATCTGATATTTTTTCACTGAATCTACTATTGCTTTGTAATCTAAAGGATTGGCATGAGCAATAATGGAACATCCGAGAGAGAGAGGTAACCAAAAATTAGTTGTTAATCCAAAAACATGGAAAAGGGGCAATGTGCCTGCAAAAACATCTTTTTCATTAACATCGATAACATTGGGAATATTAACCAAATTATGAGCAATATTTTTGTGTGATAATTGAACTGCTTTAGGGTCTTTTTCGCTTCCGCTAGTAAAAAGAATTACACTTGTTTCATCATCATCTCCATGATTAACAGCAGATTGCAGCATTTTTGTCGGCAGTTTGGACTTAAACAAAG
>CAYWPW010000232.1:0-3798 GCA_964460095.1 uncultured Candidatus Cloacimonadota bacterium | reverse complement strand
GGATTTGAATTTGCAGCTTTGATAGTTTGAAAACTAACTGTAAAGATAGCTATGAGAATTGATAAAATAATTGTCACACCAAAAATCTGATAACCTATAGTAACTCGATAGGCAAAATTTTGGAGTAATGAATTCAAAATGAAATAGGCCACAGGGCAAGCGATCATATTTGCAATTATCACCCATTTGGTAAATTCTTTGGAAAGAATAATGACTATATTAGGAACATTAGCTCCCAAAACTTTTCTGATTCCGATCTCTTTGGTTCGCTGCTGAGTCATGAAGGTGGATAGCCCGAATAATCCCAAACAAGCTATGAAAATTGCCAGGCCTGTGAATATCTTCAAGATAATCCCCATCTGCTGTTCTGAATTATACATTGCATTATACCGTTCATCAAAGAACCTGAATTCATGACTATTTTCAGGATCAAACCTATCCATTGTTTCTTCCAAAAATGAGATAGTATTAGTAGATTCATTTGCGGCAATTCTAACTACTAGATAATCTACATAATCCTTAAAAACCATGAACAACATTGGTTCAATAGGATTATGAAGAGATTTAAAATGGAAATCTTTCATCACTCCTACAATCTCACCTTCATTACCCCAAAATGAATATTCCTTTCCTATCGGATCTTCTAACCCCATTTGTTTTATAGCTTCTTCATTCAACAAAACCCCAAAATTTTCCTCATCAGAAAACTCTTGAGAAAAGCTGCGTCCTTCTGCTATTTCTATTTTGAAGGTTTCAATAAAGTCATAATCGACAATATTGTAGTGTACCAGAAAAGTTTCTTCATCATTTTTACCTTCCCAAACACTTCCAGGAGCTGAACTCACAATTCTATTGGGAAGTTTGGAAGTTGCGGACACATTTTCCACACCAGGATGTTTGAGAAGCTCCTCTTTTAAAGCATCTAATTCTCCAAATCCTCGAATGTTAGTATAAACGATATGTTCTTTTTCAAAACCGAGTTTTTTGTTTTTCATAAACTGCAATTGTTTGGAAATCATCAATGTGCTTATAATGAGAATTATCGAAAGCGTCCACTGTGTGACCACCATCACTTTCCTGAAAGCTGCACCTTTTGAACTTGTTACTTGTGATCCCTTCAAGGCTGTTACAGGTTTGAAAGAAGATAGCATAAATGCGGGATAAATTCCAGTTAGAAATCCGAGAATGATAACGAATACAATAAGCCCAGTTAACATTTCTGGGTTCAATAAATAAAGTAGTGATAGTTGTTTTGCAGATATATTGTTGAAAGCTGGTAAGCAAAATTCAACCAGAACCAAAGCCACTCCCAGTGAAATCAGTAGAAGCAGCATCGACTCACCCAGAAACTGCCAGATCAACTGGCTGCGCTGTGAACCCACAACTTTTCGTAATCCAACTTCTTTGGCCCGTTTTGTATATCTGGCTGTAGAAAGACTGATGAAATTCACACTGGATATAATTATAATAAAAACTGCAATGATACTAAAAAGAATAATGTATCTGAAATCACCCATTCCACCATAATCTGCTACCAATCCCACCGAATGAAGATATGTTTTTGTGATAGGCTGCAAATACAATTCAGAATTAGATGAACCTTTCCTTCTTTCCTTCAAGTACATCTTTATTTTTTCTGTCATCTCTTCACAGGAAGTTCCATCGATCAGCTGTACATAGGTATAAATAGAATTGCTGCCCCAGTTATCCAGATCAGGGTTTCTATCTACCATTATCTGGAAGGGAAGTATAAAGCCGAAAGAAATATGTGAGTTTCTGGGAACATCGCTAATCACAGCCGTAACTTTTAGATCAAGATCATAAATAGAAACTATTTTACCAACAACTTCTGTATACCCAAATAATTTTTCAGCAATTGTTTCCGTCAGCACAATAGAATTTACATCTGCTAGAGGATTTTGACTACCCTTAATTATCGGAAAACTGAACATCTCAAAGAAATCTGCATCTGCAAAAGCACCGTTGGTTTCTTCAAACTTCTTCTCACCTACTTCGATTGTTTGAGAATATCCAGAATTATACCGGGTTATGCTTACTATTTCTGGAAAATCATCTTTCATGGCTTCTGCCATAGGAGCTGGTGTAACAGCAACCTGCATGTTTTGGGAGGAATAGCTTTGATTCTCTAAAACTCTGTAGATATTATTTCCATTTTCATGAAATTTATCAAAGCTGATTTCATCAAATATCCATAAAGATAACATAATTCCGCAAGCCAATCCAATGGCTAATCCAATGATATTTATGGCGGAAAATACTTTTTGCCTCAATAGATTTCTTATTGCGATTTTTAGATAATTTTTTAACATCAATTTCTCCTAAATTCCTATTTTTTTTCCAAATATGTAATTCGCAATCCGTCATTCATATTTCAGTGCTTTCAAAGGATTGGAATTGGCTGCTTTCAAAGCTTGAGCAGAAATCGTGAGAAGGGCGATCAGTAAAGTCAGCATTCCTGCCAGAACAAAATACCACACACTTAAACTGATCCTGTAGGGGAAAGAATCCATCCACTTCTGCAGAATATAATATGCAGCTGGCCAGGCAATGAGATTGGAGATTAACACCCATTTCGAAAAATCTGAAGTTAGTAGATGAATAATCTGGCTGATTGATGAGCCGAGAACTTTGCGAATACCGATCTCTTTGGTTCGTTGCTGAGTAAGAAAAGTGGATAATCCCAGTAAACCCAGACAGGAAATGAAAATTGCCAG
Source organism: uncultured Candidatus Cloacimonadota bacterium (assembly GCA_964460095.1). Taxonomy (GTDB): domain Bacteria; phylum Cloacimonadota; class Cloacimonadia; order Cloacimonadales; family TCS61; genus JABMPU01. Next base: position 1,063 of record CAYWPW010000232.1, on the reverse strand, counting down.
AACCGCAAATGATGTAAGAATATTTGCTGTTTGCCTGTCACTGCGATATAACCTATCCAAATCTTCTTCAATAAAATGAAATTCATAAGGAAAATCTGGCGTGAAACTGCGAGTTGTCTTCTCAATAAAATCCAAAGTTTCATGAATATTCTTTGAATTTATCCGCATAAAAGCAAATCTAAAATCCAGCCAACCTACGAGTCTTTCATTGTTTTTAAATAACACAATTGGGCCAATATTACGGTGGGTAGATTTGTAATGAAAATCTTTCACAACCCCAAGAACATTATATATTTCATCGCCATATTGCATTTGCATTCCCACTGGATTTTCCACGTTCATTTTCCTCACAAAACTCTCATTGATCACAATATTACTAGCTCCGGAAGTATCACTTTTATAATATTCTCCCTGAGTCATTTCGATTTTGAATGTATTCAGAAACTCGTGATCAACACCTTGATAAGTCACGTATGGATCAAGATCTTCAGGCTTGCCCTCCCAGATCCATCCACTTCCATTCGTCCAGATAGAGGTTGGATCTCGTCCCAAAAAAGTAACATTTTCAATGACGGGATTTTGAATTAATGCTTCGCGAAGAAGTTCAGGATTTTCTTCGATTTTACCCTGCAATGGTACATAAACCAGATGTTCTCTATCATAACCAAGATCTTTGGTCTGCAGGAATTTCGTCTGCTGCACGATCACAAGCGTGGAAATGATGAGCAATATCGACAGACTGAACTGCAGGATCACCAGAATTTTCCGCACAATGGAGCGACCTCCCAAACTAATCGTCGATCCTTTTAAAACCTTAACCGGCTTGAAAGCAGATAAAACAAAAGAAGGATAGATTCCTGCCAGAAATCCCAGCACAATTCCAAATAGTGGAAGTGCGATTAACAGAAACATATTACTCGAATTAATGAAAACTAATTCCTTTCCAGAAACATCATTGAATAATGGTAAGAATATTTCAGCCAAAGCTACTGCAATAAAAATGGAGATTAATGAAAACAGAATTGATTCGATAATGAATTGAAAAACTAGTTGCTTCTTACGT
>CAYWPW010000231.1:0-3813 GCA_964460095.1 uncultured Candidatus Cloacimonadota bacterium | reverse complement strand
TATAATTTAGATACAGGAATGATAAAATTCATTTTTTTCATTTACAGAAAAAAGCTTTAAATACAAGTTGCAAAAGTTAATAATCTAAATAAGGAGAGCTTATGAAGCTAAAAGACGAACTTGTGAAGATCTGTGATGAGTATCCCGAGCTGAAATTTGATTTTCGCTATCGGAACTGGGAAACAGATTTTCTGCGATTTTATCAGAGTCAGATCAATTATAACATCAGCAAAACTTCTATCTCGCTGGCTACAACTATGTATCAAGGAAAAAAATCTTATTCTTTCTCTCTGAAGAATCCTACAAAAGAAGAGCTTATTGAAAAAATTGAAGAAGCAAAACTTATCATCGCTAAACTGCCGGAAGACCCGGATTTTATCGACCTGGAAGATGACCTTACCAAATCATCTGAAAAAGAAAAGAGCAATAACATCGAGAAAGTTTCTCTAAAAAAGAAGATCGAGATTTTAGATAAACTTGCAAAAGCTGTAAAACCGTATGATTTCAATATATTCGGAACTTTTATCTGCAACAACAAAACTTTGTATATCATCAATAGCAATGGTTTGAACAAACGCGAGATAAATTCTCCCATCTATTTTGAATTAAAAGCAGTTTCCAATACAAATGAAGTGACTGTTTTGGAAGCTTATGGAGGCGAGAATTTCAGAACTTTCAATTTGGAACAATTCACAGAAAACCTGGTAACAAAAGTAAAAGCTGCTACTGAAAAAATTGTGGATGTAGAGCCTGGAGAATATGAAGTTATTCTCGCTCCTCGCTGCATTGGTGATTACTTCTTGTATCTGGAAAGCAGCATGACAGCCAGAAGTCTGGATACAAAAATGAGTTTCTTTGAGGATAAACTCGGTAAGAAAGTTTTTCCGGAGAATATCACTCTAACAGATAACCCTCAGCATCCTGATCTGATAAATTTCGATTATAATAGTGATGGTCATATTTACAAAAAAAATCATCTAATCGATAAGGGTGTTTTCAAAAATTTTATGGTAGATAATTATTATGGCAGAAAACTGAAAATGAAGAAAAACGGAGCTGACGGTGAGTGTCTGATTATGGAAACAGGAAATAAAACAAAGGAAGAATTAATCGGGTCTATCAAAAAAGGATTGTATATTTCCAGCCTTCATTATATGAATTTCATTAATAGGAAGGAAACCTCTGTAACCGGATTAACTCGTGATGGAACTTTTCTTATTGAGAACGGAAAAATCACAAAAGTAGTTAACAATTTAAGATTCACCGAAAAAATTACTGATGTTGTAAAGGGAATTACAGAAATCGAAAATAAATCTTACACAATTCCTTATTCAAGTAATTACGGTGAATTCGGGATTAATAGCGGGAAAATGCCGCATGTGAAAGTGAAAGGTTTCAAGATCAGTTCATCAACGAGAACGGTGTAGCTCATGGATGAAAATTGAAACCACGAATTTTCACGAATTATCTCGAATGTTGAGTTTGCTTATTCCTATCCGGCAGCTGCTGGAACGAGTATATTCTGTTTGTGTATTTTCGCGTTAATTCGTGGTTATAAAAAAAGGAGAACAAATGAAAAAATTAGTTTATGATATAATCAATAAATTGGATATCCCGGAAGTAACCTATGCGGATGTACGTTTCACTTCCACAGATGAACAGGTTATTTATTTCGAAAAAGGAGTACTCAAACATCTCGGTTCAGATTATGATTCTGCTGCTTTGGGAATACGGGTTTTAGTTAATGGATGCTGGGGATTTGCAGGGACAACGGTTCTGAATAATGCTTCCATTGAAAAATCAATTAAGAAAGCAATCTTAAATGCTAAAATTGGCAGTAAGTTCAGACGAGAACCTGCAGTATACAAAAAACTGAAATCCGTAAATGAAAGTTATTTTTACGTTCCCAAAGAAGACCCGTTTTTAATGGATGATAAGTTCAAGATAGATTATCACGAGAAAATCGCAAAGAAACTGGTTGGAAATGAAAAAATCGTTCACTCTTTTGTTTACACTGTTTTCTATAGACAGTATAAAGTTTATGCAAATACTGAGGGAACTTTTGTGGATTCGCTGGTTTACGATACAATGCCAATGATTAATGTTCTGGCTTCGGATGGAAAAGAGACAATGTGCAGAACCTGGCCCGGTCATATGAATGGAAGACGTGGTGGTTTTGAAGTTGTTCGCAAAGCAAAACTGGAAGAGAATTCTGAAAAGATCATTAAGGAAGCAATCGATCTTTTGGATGCTCCCAGAATTGAAGAGGAGCGAGCAGACATCATTATTGGTGGTGGTCACCTTGCTTTGCAACTGCACGAAAGTGCCGGTCATGCCACGGAAGCTGACAGGATCTTTGGTAAAGAAATTTCTTATGCAGGAAAAACTTTCATCAAACCAAAGATGCTCGGGAACTTCAAATACGGTTCGGAAAAAGTAAATATTTATAGTGACAGTCTGAATAAAATGGGCATGGGATTTCATCCTGTGGATGATGAAGGAACTCCCGGTGCAACAGTTGATATTGTCAAAAACGGGATTTTGGTCAATCAGCAGACTTCGCAGGAATGTGCTGCTCTTTTAGGAGTTCAACCCAGTTCTAATATGATGGCATCTTATGCTGATGATATCCCACTCATTCGTATGACAAACTTCTGTCTGGCTCCCGGAAAAGGAAGTTTGCAGGATTTGATAAAATCTACTGAGCATGGTTATTATATAGATTTCACCAAGACCTGGAGTATTGATGATAACCGTAATAATTTCCAATTTACAACCGAGATTGGCTGGAAAATTGAGAATGGTGAAATTACAGGAATTGTGAAGGAACCTACATATTATGGAATTACTCCCGAATTCTGGGGAGCGTGTGATGGAATTTGTGGTGAAGAAGAATGGGAATTCCATGGTACTTTCCATTGCGGTAAAGGTGAGCCCGGACAAGCAATGCATCTTTCGCACGGAGTTGCTCCAGCCAGGTTTAAGAATATTGTTTGTAATGTGAAAGCGTGATAATAGCTCACGGATGCACACAGATGAACACGGATAAGGAGACTTGAAACTAAAATTTGTATCGTAGAATCGGTTTGCGATTATCTGTTTTTGTTATCCGTTAAATCCGTGAAGATCTGTGAGCGATGTTTCGGACGCATCAGAATGATACGTCCTGCTTTAAACACACCAGGAGCTGTGTAACGAGTATGGATGTTATTATTGAGGCAATAAATTTATGAACACTTACTATTTCTATTTCACAATCATCGCTTTTCCTTTCAAAGTTTTAACATTATGGGTATTAAGCTATTTTTTAGCTTCGGAAAGAAAGAGTATAATTAGAGCTATCCTGATTGCATTAATATTTTCCATTGTTTCTTTTCTGGTTAAAATATTCAATCCTGCAGGTTTTTATTCTTCCATGCTTAGTAATTCATTAAAATTTCTTCCTGTGATTTTACCTTTTTTTCTGATAAAAATATTTTACGGACTTACCTGGAAGGAAACCGTATGGTTTTGGCTTCCTTGGTATATACTGCAATATCCAATAAACGGAATTATTAATTCTGTCTTAATGAAATCTATTCTAACTTAATTCCTTCTTTGTATTTTCGTTACTTTGTGGTTAAACAATCTCTTTAGGAGTATGAAAAATTTGAAAACCTTTTTCTTGACATTCAAAGCTTAATAAAAAGTTTAAAAGCCAAAATTATTTTCCGGGAGATTATTAAATGATAGAATATCGCTTGAAAAAACATCCTATTTTGCCAATTGAAGATTTTCAAGAAATTACATTTTATTGGAATAAAAAGCCCTTAA
>CAYWPW010000230.1:0-3869 GCA_964460095.1 uncultured Candidatus Cloacimonadota bacterium | reverse complement strand
TTCTGGAAGATAAACATTTTACTCTCATAATCCTGGCAGCTTCAACAAATCCAAAGTTTGTAAAATCAATGGAAGAAAAACTTACGAAAATGCTGCATGATATCGAGCTACCAGTTGATACTATCCTTTTTACGGATTCAAATCTGAAGGAAATGAAAAAGGTCCTCTACAAAGATACTGATTTACCAGATGTTTTGGAACTTCGCGGATATTCCAACATCCGAAATTTGTGTCTTTTTATTCCTTATATTCTGGATGCTGAAGTTGCAATATTGATCGATGATGATGAAGTCTTTGAAGATCCAAAGTTCATTACAAAAGCAAAAGAATTTATTGGCAGAAGATTTTATGGAAACACGATCGATGGAGTGGCTGGGTACTATCTGAATGAAGATAACGAATATTATGATAAAGTAAACATTCAACCCTGGATGACATATTGGGATAGATTTGGTCACAAACGAGAAGCATTCGATAAAATTATCGGAGGTGAACCAAGATTGAAGAAAACACCATTTGCTTTTGGTGGTGCTATGGTTATTCACCGAAATCTAATGAGAATTGTTCCATTTGATCCGAAGGTTACAAGGGGTGAAGATACGGATTATGTTCTCAATTCCAAGATGTTCGGTTTCAATTTTTACCTGGATAATCAATTGGCAATTAAACATCTTCCACCACCCAAAAAGCATCCGGTCTGGAAAAGATTCAGGGAAGATATTTATCGTTTTTTGTATGATAAATCTAAATTCGATACTCAGAAACCAAAAATAAACCTGTTTGAAATCAAACCCGAGGATTTTGATCCTTATCCCGGAGAATTCATGAAACCGGATCTGGGAGATAAAATCTTCAAAACCAATATCATCCTGGCTCTGAATTATCTGGCAGATAATAATATAGAGGCTTGTAAAGAAACCATCAAAAATATCTATCTTGCCCGTTATGATGCAATTCCACATTACAATACTTTTGAAACATACCTGGAATTTCAGAAAAAATGGAGGATATTATTAGAACATACAAAAGAATTCAGTGAAACCTTAAAAGATATAATTCTCAAGGCACAAATTATTAAGCACGATAAATACCAGATTGATAAGAAGCGAATTTTCGAGAAATCCGGAGTAAATCAAAATGTTGATTTGCAGGATATTATCATTTTCAAGAATTTCACTAAAAAGGAACTTCGAAAGTTGTTTTACATTTCTGAAATCATTAATCTGAAAAAGAATGATTATATTTTCAAAGCAGGTGAAATAAACAATAATATTTTCATTGTTCTGCAAGGTTCACTTCAGGTTTTAAAAGCAAGCTCAACCAATAGTGAGAAGGTTGTTGTTTCCGAACTGAAGGTAGGTGAACATTTCAACGAATCATCTATCTTTTATGATTTCCCACATAAAGTTTCTGTTATGGCTACAACAGATGTGAGTCTTATGGTAATTCCCAGAGAAAACGCCATAAAGATCCTGAAAGAAAATCCTGAAATTGCATCTAAAATTTTGTGGCAAGTTTCTAAGAAATTGAGTGAAAGATTAATGCACACAACCCAGAAATTTTCTGAGACCAAAGACCAGGTTTCGGATGTTTCCGATCACATGGAAAATTTTGAGGTCTGATGAGAGTTCTGCTGATAAACCACTTTCCTCTACAAGGTTCCGGCAGTGGAATTTACACTATGAATATCGCACAGGAACTCGTAAAAGAAGGTCATCATGTTTTTGTGATTGATATCGATAACCAGTTCGATGAATCCGATTATCCATTTCAACGAAGAACAATCCTCTGTGATGAAAGCCAAAATATCAATCCGGACTTGAAGTTCAATTTTCCCTGTTTCACTACCCATCCGCGAAGCACAAATACTTATTACAATCTGACAGATGAGCAGATAGAAAAATACGTTTCCACGTTCTCCGAAATAACAAAAGAAGTTGTTTCAGATTTTAAACCTGATGTAATTCACGCTCAGCATTTATGGATAACTCCTTTTGTTGCTCTTAAGAGCGGATTTCCGTATGTAATAACTGTTCATGGAACCGATTTGATGGGTTTCAAAAAAGATGAACGTTTTCATAAATATGCTTTGGAAGGAGCCAGAAAAGCTCGGAAAATAATCACAATTTCAAGGCAGGTTCATAATGATACAATTGAACTTTATAAACTTCCTGAAGAAAAATTAATCCTAAATCCAAACGGATTTGATGAGAATATTTTTAAAATTAAGAAAGTAAATAAAATTGAACTATTCAAAAAATTTGGAATGAACATTATTCCTGAAAAACTGGTTAGTTTTGTAGGAAAATTTACTGATTTTAAAGGTATTGACCTTTTAATAAAAGCTGCTCGAATTATTTCTGATGAGATTCCGGAAGTTGCTTTTGCTTTTGCCGGAGATGGTCAACTAATGTTGGATATGAAAAAATTGAAAGCAGAATTAAAACTGGATAATGTTTATTTCCTGGGTCATCAAACTCAAATAGATGTAGCTTCATTATATAATGCTGCTGATGTTTCTGTTGTTCCTTCCCGCATTGAACCTTTCGGATTAGTTGCCCTTGAAGCACTTGCCTGCGGAACACCTGTGGTTGCTACAAAAGCCGGCGGTCTTCCTGATTTTGTAAATAATGAAGTGGGACAGCTTGTTGAGATGGATAATTATGAAGCACTCGCTAAAGCTATTATTGAAGAATTGAAAAATAACACTAAACAAACAAAAGGGAAATTTGCTGCAATTTATGCTAAAGAAAATTATTCCTGGAAAAAGACTTTGCAGAAAGTGATTGAGATATATGAGGAAGCGATTTAAACTTGACACAAGTTAGAATAATCTTTTTTTAAATTTAAATTTGGAGGGCTTTATGAAAACCTTATTTTTTATTTTCGTATTTTTTATTTTATCAATCTTTCTATCTGCAACCATTATCAATGTCCCAGCAGACCAACCAACAATACAGGAAGGGATTAATGTAGCTGTTGACGGCGATACAGTTCTTATACAGCCAGATACTTATGTAGAAAATATCAATTATAATGGGAAAAATATTACTATTGCTTCCTTATTTCTTACTACTCAAGATACAACATATATCTCACAAACCATAATAGATGGTAACCAGGATGGCAGTGTTGTTACATTTGAGAGTGGAGAAGATTCAACAACATTTTTGAATGGATTAACGATAACAAATGGCTATTCCGTTAAAGGTGGTGGAATTTACTGCGATAATTATTCCTCACCAAGTTTAGATAATGTAACCATAATCGGTAATAGTGCTACAGAACCTTTTGGTGATGGTGGTGGGATTTACTGCGATAATTATTCCTCACCAAGTTTAGATAATGTAACGATAACAGGTAATAGTGCTGGGTCATATGGTGGTGGGATTTACTGCTGGGATTCATACCTAAGTTTAAATAATGTAACGATAAGAAGTAATAGTGCACGTTATGGTGGTGGGATTTACTGTCGGGATTCCGACCCAAGTTTAGAGAATGTAACGATAACAGTTAATAGTGCAGTTTATGGTGGTGGGATTTACTGCCGGGATTCCGACCCAAGTTTAGATAATATAACGATAACAGGTAATAGTGCTAGTTGGTGGGGTGGTGGGATTTCCTGCAATGAATATTCCTCACCAAGTTTAGAGAATGTGAGGATAGCAGATAATAGTGCTGATTATGGTGGAGGGATTTACTGCAATGAATATTCCTCACCAAGTTTAGAGAATGTAACGATTACAGGTAATAGTGCAACTAGTGCTGGTGGTGGTATTTTCAACTGGGATTCCTATCTAAGTTTAGAGAATGTGAGGATAACAGGTAATAGTGCAGTTCATGATGGTGGTGGGATTTGCTGCTGGGAT
>CAYWPW010000229.1:0-3870 GCA_964460095.1 uncultured Candidatus Cloacimonadota bacterium | reverse complement strand
TATTTCGTCTTTATCAACTTTGCCATCGAGAAGGGTGATCTTCCGTTTTAAATAGGAAATTACTTTCTCATCATGAGTAGAGAATAAAAATGTTGTTCCCAGATCTTCGTTGATCTTTTCCATAGTCTTTAATATATGATGTGAATTTTCTGCATCTAAATTGGCAGTTGGTTCGTCTGCCAATACCAAATCGGGTTTTTTCACAATTGCTCTGGCAATTGCCACACGCTGACATTCTCCTCCTGAAAGTTGGGCAGGACGGGATTTTACCTTATCGGAAAGACCAACCCACTCGAGTGCATCGAGTACCGCTTTTTTCCTTTTTTCAGCAGACATTCCCAACAGGATTAAAGGAAATTCCACATTTTCAAAAACAGTGTAAACCGGCAATAGATTGTAAGTTTGGAAAATAAACCCAATGTGTTGACTGCGAAGTTTCGCAGCTTTTTTGGATGATAGTTTCCGAATAGAATTTCCCATTACGTTCACATCACCTTCACTTTGTGTGTCCAGCGAACCGATGATGTTTAAGAGCGTTGTTTTCCCTGAACCACTGGGTCCTACAATGCCGGTGAATTCTCCTTTTTTAAATTCCAGGTCAATATCCCGAAGGGCTGTGAATTTTCCACCCCCAATAGGATAGTGTTTGGTCATTTTTACGATTTTGATTAGATTCATTTTTTACCTCTTTTTTTTAGCCGCTAAGGACGCTAAGAATCACTAAGTTTTTTATTTCGACTCGAGAGTAAAGCATCGAGTCGAGAGGATACAATTTTTCATCTTCGTGTTCCTTCGTGCTCTTCGTGGCTCATTTTCTTTCCTAAAAACTATACCCGATCATCATCTTTACTGATTTACCATCATTTGAAATTTGGTCTGGATTAAAGCTATCAACTTCCGGATTCCAGGAAAGATTCAGGTAAATGCTCAAATGATCGTAGATTCTTTGATAGGAAACAAACCTGTACCAGTTTTCATTTTCCCAGTTATAAACTATCATTGCCACGATACTATCAAATAATCCGATGGGATAATTAAACGAGACGACAGATGATTCTGCTTTATAACTGCTTTCAAGAGGATCACCTTCCGACTGTGAATAAATAAAATACTCTCCCAGGATATGAATTCCATTTCCAAGAAGGATTGTATAATCCGCTCCGAGCGTAAGAAATTTTTCCCAATTTTGATTAAATGTATTTTCGCTGTATTTAGCTACTACTGCTTCCATCCATAATCCAATTTCAAAATCCCAGCGTGCATCGAATCCGAACCTGCTTTCAAGAGTATTATCATTTTCAAGTTCTCTGTGATGATAGGAAAAAGCAGCTTCACAGAATTCGAACGGATATTGGATCCTGCCACCAAACTCGAAGCTTTCTTCTTTTGATGGGAATACTTCCAATCCTTTAAGTTCATTTTCTGCATAAATACCCCAGAGCCAGATATTGGCATTGTTCAGGAAATAATATCTAAAAAGAGCTGCCTGAACACCTCCGGTTTCTTCCTGCGGATCACGCGGATCGATAGTATCAAACCATTTGAGAGAGCGAAGAAGCTGAGCATGACCAAAATTTATCTTCTGTAAACCAACACGTGCTTCAAACTGACTGCCAGAATATCTCATCCAGCCCCGATAAATTTCTGCATCCTTTTCTTCAAAATGAGTAGAATCATTTTTAATGTATTGGTAAGATAGATCTGCTATTATTTCACTGTCTATCTTGAATTTTTTCTTTTGGATGATATTCATCGAAATAGTTGGCTTATATTGAATTCCAAGATGATATTGCTGTGAACTGGATTTTTCATAAATAGATGCAGAACTCCAGAAGTCGTTTTTCAAATTAAAAACATCTGCCTGGATTTGAGAGCAGAATAAGATCATTAAACAGAATACTTTAACTTTCATTATATTTTTCCATAATTGCATTAACGATTTCTTCATCAAATATTTCTATTGAACCTTCCGGTGCGCCTAAAATTCTTTGAATAGATGTTTGATACAGATCAAAATGCTTTTTCATTTCCTCTATATTTTCGGGATTTTCATTTAGACTCATCATAAGCTTTGCATTGTATTCCCCCAGGGAAGTTCCGTAAAGAAGGATGATACGGGCAGTTGCTTCCGGAAATTCTATATCGAATGAACCTTCCTTCTTTCCCTGTTCAAAAATTTTACTCATCAAAGGGATCATGATATCAACGGAGCGATTGTTCATTTTATGTCGCAGCAAAAGGTTTTTATCATTATAAAGCGCATTTACAATGGTTTTAATTATATCGATATTTTCTGCTTTATACATACCTGCCTGACGGTAGAATTCGTTTAATTTGCTAATTGCGTCCAAAGAATTATCATTCACCACTAATTCCAATTTTGAAATGATTTCTTTGGTAAACTCTTCCACGATGTTATCGAGCAGGTCTTCTTTGGATTTGAAGTAATGATAAAAAGTTCCTTTGGAAATCCCGATGGTTTCAATGATAAAATTTACGGAAGTATTTGCATATCCGTTTTGATAGAAGAGCACTCTGGCAGTATCCATTATTTCTTTTTTCCTTTCTGCATATTCTTTCACGATTCTCATCATTTATCTCCTGAACATTCATCAATAAACTAAACCATTAGTCTATACCGACCGTCGGTCTATTAAAATATTTTTATGATCTATCCGTCAAGATTTTTTTTATCCCCCTTTAGAAGGGGGAACAAAAGGGGGTTTACTCTTTCATTTTTCAACCTCCAAACACATTTTATTTCATACTGTTAACTTATTAAATCCTTGACACATTTCTCCAATTTCTCATTTCTTTCAAGGTTTTGAAACTCAACATTGATGATATTGTAAAATGTTAATATCGGAAATGATTTGAAAGAAATGTTAATATAGCCTACCGGTCTTGATGTTGACAAGCTGGAGAGATATAAATTCATTCTTTTGAGGGCAATATGAAAGAAATCGCTTTACAAACTGTTCTAGGATTAGTTCTATTAGTAATCAGTTGGAAAAGTACCGCATTCAAAAACCATCATTTCTGGCATTTTGCTGTTGCCGTTTTAGTAATAGGTGTTGCAATCTTTAACGGTTGTAATCTAAATATCAAGAATTCAGAGATTACAACACTTAGTGATCAGCTGGTTTCAGTTCGAAAAGAAAACGCAGATTTAAAACAAGGGCAACATGTCTTAAATGCAAAGATAGATACATTGTCTAATCGCTTCACACCAATCGAAGATTATTTAACTTTTGCATATCCAGGCAAGGATATAGATGAAGCCTTAGGGATGATGAGAGCATATATTGAATCAACATCCCAAAGAGTTACTACGATAGAAGATGGCTCGAAACAAAGAATAATAACAGCCGAACAAGAAAGGATCTTAATTGATAGTTTATTCCTGATTAAAGAATTGAGCAAAATATACATTTCATATGATGCAAGTGATTTAGAAAGTAGAAATTATGGATCACAATTTTATTCAGCTATAAATAAAGTAGATTTAGATATTGATACATGGCTAATTAACCATATGGAAACTTCACATCCAAAAGGTATAATAATATTGTCAAAGTCTGCAGAATCAGACATTTTACAAGATAAAATTTCGAAAGTATTTTTTAAAGCTAACATTAATCATAAATGTGAACGAGGAAATATTAATGACGATTTTGATATTAACATAAAAATTGGACCAAATTAAATAGTTTAATGACGTCTTATACGAAGCCAATATTTCATTATCTTTGAACGTGACAATAAGCGCAGCTATAATGGATTGTTTGGTGAGTTGAATAAAAAGAAGCTCGATTAAAAAATCGAGCTTCTTTTTTTAAGATGAACAAATAAGTCTATACTACTGAAACT
>CAYWPW010000228.1:0-3875 GCA_964460095.1 uncultured Candidatus Cloacimonadota bacterium | reverse complement strand
AGATATTCCAAAGAGAAGGAACATAAGAAAAGCAAGAAGAAATAAAAAGAAAAAATATTTTTTTCCTTTTCCCCTCTCTTTCCAAGTTGTCCATTATACATAAGTCTGTAATTTGCTGAATATCAATAACCTATGCGTTTACGCATAGGTTGAAAGGAATATAAAAAAGCTGTTTAGGACGTTTACGTCCTTCCTGAAAATGTCAGCCAACTTTTTATTTAAATGTAAAGCCGTAAACGGCTTAGTGATATTTTTTGGATCATCTTGTCCTACCCGTAAACGAGTAGGTTATTGATAATTAAAAAGATGTGTATAATGGACAGCTTTCCAAGAAAGAATTAGGGTGAGTTATGTGTTGAAAAACTCAACTGGGAAATGTTAATAATTTTCTTTACGAAACAGGCTAAATTGAAACATAAAAATTCGTGTCCCTTTGTGTTAATTCGTGGTTAAAAACTTTTAGAGTAAACTCAAGATTGTATAAGAAACTTTCCCTTTTTTATCACAAAATTGATTTTGATTTTGTCAATTCTTTCAGAAGCAAATATATCTTGAGCCAAACAAACCAAATCAGCTTGTTTATCTTTTTCAAGAGTCCCAAATTTATCTTCATCAAATGTAAGTTTTGCAGCATTTTTTGTATAAATTTCCACAGCTTGAAATGGGGTTAATCTCTCATCAGGATTATGAATTCTAACCGCTGCATCAATTCCTTTCAGAGCATTCAAATCTGTGATGTACCAATCTGAACTTCCTGTTAAGAGGATACCGCGATTATATACCGAAGCTAACCTGGTAGTTCTTGAGGTTCGTTCTCTTCCCAATCTGGTTTCATAAAGTCCGTTTTTTCCAGCCCAAAGTCTATCAAAAAGAGGCTGCATAATAGTGCACACACCTGCTTCTTTCATCCTATCCAACATTTCGTCTGATGTTAATTCATTATGAATTATAACATGCTGTAGATGTTTTGGTGCGGACTGTTGAGCCTTCTCATACATTTTTAAAATCTGAGAAATCGCAGCATCGCCAATGCAGTGGATAGCGATTTGCAAATTATTTTTATGTGCTTTTAGAATGAACTCTTTCCAAACTTCATCAGTTTTGTATAAAGCTCCGCAATCATCAGGCTGATCATCATAAGGTTGTAAAAGAGCAGCAGTATGAGAGCCAAACGAACCATCTGCCAGAATACAACCTCCAATTCTGGGAGAACCAATTTCGAGAGCAACATCCACATCTGTGATTTGAGGATACAAAATAAAATCAACAGGAAAACTGCTTAAATTCTTTTGGATAAGATGATAATGCTTGATATCTGAGTAGCCATTTCCAATCATAGTATGAATTGTTGTATGTCCTGTTTTCAAGGCAATCTTAGCTGCTTTATGATAAATTTGCAAAATTCCTTCATCAGTGAAATTTTCATGAAACCAGTTTACAGCCTGTCCATTCAAACGTTTATTTAAATGACCGTTAAAGTCTTCCGGAAGCGATTTTTCCCATTTGATTTTCTTGGCAGCAACTGTGTTTATAACACAAGAATGACCATCTACTCTTCTTAAAATTACAGGATTTTCAGGATGAATTCTATCCAATTCTTCTGCTGTTGGGAAACGCTTTTCTGAAACATTATTTTCTTCGAAATGGAAAGCAAAAATTTTTCCATCTATTGGTTTTGTATCAGATAGAATCCCATAAACATCATTCAAACAAGTAACCTTTTTGAGGTTTGCTCCTAAACTGTAAAGTCCACCTTCAAAACAGTGAGTGTGAGTATCTACAAATCCCGGATATACAAATGATTCTTTTAAATCGATTTTTTCTACATTCTTCAAATCCGGTATGTTTTTGAATGTTTCTTTGATTTTACCTTTATCAATTAATATTGCTGAAAAGAACTCATCTTCCTTTCGCATTGAATAAAATTTTGCGTTATAAAGTAATTTCATAATCCCTTTTTTGAGCAACGATAAAATGAAACCTGACTTATCCGGCAGTTGCCGGATGAGTTAAGTTGTATTATCCCTAACGATTAGAGAAAGCTTAAGTCAAGTAAACTAAAGCTAACTTAACTCAAGTTTTCATAGTTTTCTGACAAACACTACTTCATTATCTTCTTCAACATCTCATAAAATAGAGAAACCGGTAATCCCATCACATTAAAATAACAACCGGAAATCTTTTTAATGAATTGACTTCCATAACCTTGAATTCCGTAAGCTCCGGCTTTATCAAAAGGTTCTTTTGTTTTAATATATTCTTCAATTTCTCGTGCAGAAAGTTCATAAAATTCAACATAAGATTTAGCAAAATCAGCATAAATTTGATTTTTATAAGCAATCGCAATTCCTGTGTAAACAAAATGATGAGTCCCGGATAATCTTGTGAGATATTTTGCAGCATCAAATTTATTTTTTGGTTTTCCTAAAATCTGTTCATCCTGGTACACAATCGTATCTGCAGCAACAATCACACATTCGCTATCATATTTCTTGGTAATTTCTAAAGCTTTATTCCTGGCGTGAGTTTTCACTAATTTACTTGGACTGCAATCGAATATTTCTTCATCGATATTAGCAGGGATTTGAAGAGCTTTAATGCCAACCAAGTCAAAAATCTTTTTACGTCGTGGTGATGCTGAAGCGAGAATAATTTGTTTGCTTTTTAGTAAAGTATGAATCATGAGTTATTTCTTTTTAGAAAAGATTTTATCCACCAGGTTTGTTTGGGAAACATATTTTCGGATGAGCATCAAATCAGGATGGAAATCGAGTTCTCCCCAATCACTTTCATTACAGATGGAATAATGTACAGGATAACCTTTATGAATAATTTCCTGAATTGCTGCTAGGTAAAAAACATTTTTATTTTCAGGAATGCGAACCATTTCTTCCAGAATATTTCTGTAGATCTTGGGTCCGTGCCCGGAAAATTTGATAATTCCAACGGACTCTCCATTAGCTTTTTCAGGATCGATTATCTTGCTTACCTGGTGCACCAATTCTTCAGAATGAATAATTTTCATATCATCTTCATCATAACTTTCCTTAATATCCATCACCATTGTGATATTGTGTTTGCTTTTAAGAAGACTTTCAATCACAGTGGGAGTGAATATATCATCACCATTTATTGTGATAAAATCTTCATGCATAAAATGACGAGCCATCCAAACTGAAATCAGATTATTGGAAATATCATAAAAAGGATTGTAAACTGTTGTAATATTAAAATCATCCTGATATTCGTGCAGTTTTGCCTCAATCTGTTCAGCTCTGTAACCTACGATTATTGTGACGTCTTTGATATTATTTTCTTGCAAGCTGTGAAGTTGAGCTTCCAGAAGAGTTAAACCTTCTCCCACTTCCAGCAAGCTTTTAGGAGTATTTTTTGTTAATGGATAAAGCCTTGAACCTTTCCCCGCAGAGATAATTATTGTTCTCATTTCATATCCTTCAAATATATATTTTTTATGAATCAATAATTTTTTCTTAATTTCCTGTGTCTATAATTTTTATTATTTTCAAGGCTTGACAACAAACTGCCATTTTTTTTATCAATGTCAATAGATGGAAAAAATAATGACAGAATTATATTATCGCGCTCGCTCTTTTTATCAATACAGCTATATTTGGGAGATGTACAAAAATATTGGAGGAAAATTTATTCTGGGAACTCCCGGGAAATTTGACCTTTTACAAAAAAATGTAGGAAAAGAAAATTGCTTTTTCCATCCCAAAAGAAAAGACCTTCCTGATGGAAAAAGCGGACTCATTTTGGAAATGACATTGAATAGAAAATATTATCTAAAAAGAACCGGAAAATTTAAAAATGTTCTTATCTATCATGGTATGGGAATGGATAAAAGCTTTAAA
>CAYWPW010000227.1:0-3887 GCA_964460095.1 uncultured Candidatus Cloacimonadota bacterium | reverse complement strand
ATAATCGAATATTGGCAGTTATTGATGGTTGGATTAAAATCTTTTCATTTAATAATTATGAAATTGAATTGCTCAATAAAATTGAACTTAATCGAGATAGAAGTTGGGGAGAATTTTATGGAGGATTTCACTATAGAAAAACTGATTATTCAGAAGAATATTTCGGGATAGTAGTTTATGAAGATGGTTTGTATGTTTTTGATGTAAATGGTAATTTAGTTTACAGAGATGAAACAAAATACGTTGAAATTAAGTTCACTAACAACGAGAATCTTATTGTGTCGTCATATGGTGTACAAAAAAAAATAAGGTTAATTAATCTTAAAACAAATAAAAAAACAAATCTTGATTTCTCTTTTGAATGGTCCAACAAAGGATTTCATTTTATTGGATTTTTAGATAATTGTTCAAAAATTAATGAAATTGTATTCTGCAATGTTATAACTGGAATTCCCCAAGAACCACAATATTGTTTAATATTGAATACTAACAAAGTGTCGCCAAATTTAAATTGCATTCCTAATACAAATATAAGGGTTTTAGACCAGAATCTCTATATTTTTCATCTTGAGGATAATCCTAAAATTATTTTATTGGGAGATAAATAATTCTTAGTAAATACACTATTTTTGTAATATTACTAATAATCTCGCAGGATATATCCTAGGACTATATCACTTTCTAAAAGCAATTCACCTGATTATTTACATTTACGTTTGCTCCGATTGCTACCGGATAAGTTTCGTAAAGATAATTCCTTAATCCGAGTTTACAATAAATTTATTGAAATGTTCATAAATATCTTTTGGCAACCGATTGGGTTTTGTATCTTTGATAAAAACACCTTTGACGATAGCTCGATTGCATAGTTCATTTTTAGAATTGAATATTTCCTGTTTCCAGGTTGCTTTCAATCTGGTCGATTCGATAATGTAAGAATGAACTGTAATGATTTCACCCATTTGAATCGCTTTCATAAATTCAAGTTCAAGATTGATCAGGAAAATGCCAATATTTTTTTCGTTCAATGTTTGTATGGACATTCCCATCTGGTCTAATGCATCTGAACGTGCTTCTTCATAAATGTGCAGATAAATCGCATTATTAAGATGTCCGTAAATATCGCACTCATAACCAAAGATTTTTCTTTTATATTCCATTTGCTTCCTCAAATATGGTTTTTATGGATTTGTATAGAATTCGGGAAAATATTGTTTTAAATTTTGTGAAATAATATTTGCAGTGTAAATATGTCCTTCTTTATTCCAGTGTCCGTCGATTATGTAATACAGTTCAGGTCTTTCCTTTTTTGAAGGAATTTGTATGATTGGAAAGTTATACTTTGCAAGTAGTTCCTCTAATACATCAAACTTTCTTCCGGAAATTCCAACTAAAATAATCATCATTTGCCAGTCTTTCTTTTGGTAAAAGGAAAAGCATTCATCCAAAATTTTTAAGGTTAATTTTTCACGATAAGAAAGCTCGACATTGATTTTATTTTTAACTGCTCTTGTTGGTTTACTCGATGTTTTTATTCGTGCTTGCCTTAGAAGACCGATCAAATAAGAATATGGTACAAAGGGAACGAATTCGACAATTTTTTGCACCTTTCGTGCTAAACCGGGTGGTGCAACGTGAAGCTCTTTTAATTCTTTAGATGACGAGATTCTGAATAGATTTTCCATCTTGTTCTCATCAAAATCATTTCCCATAATTTGAAATACGAGCAGTTCAGGATTATATTTCTCTGCTTTAGTTTTAAGAAATTTCAACCAGCGTCCATTTCCATTATCACCCATTCCGGCGTTTATTACAGAAACATCATCGGAAAAATCTTTTCGAATAAGAGCAGGAAATTCCTCGTCATCATTCACGCCATATCCCAAAGTAAAAGAATCGCCCAGAAAAATGATATTTCGATTTTTATCAGATTCAATTTCCGGACCTCGATATCCCTCAGAATTAAAAGATATTTTCATGGTAAATTCCGGTGTAAAGCGTTTAGTAGAAAAATTTGATTTATTTCTTTTACCAAATACAGGATCGTAAACCGTAAACGACGGACCAACATTGCGAACAGGTATAAAAACTCTAACAATAAGTTCGCATATAATCAAACATAAAAGAATAATTATAAATAAAAACAGCAGGTTTTTCCAAAAATGTATTTTAGCTTTCATTTTTTCTCACATAATTTATTTTGCTACACAACATTAATTCAAATGATTTGGTGTCAATAAAAACAACGATTGACAATTTTGGAGGTTTTAATTCCAGTAATTTTGCTAGTCGAGGGTAAAATGAAATATACAAAAAAGAAGTTTAAAAGTTTTTCATTAGAAAAGCAAATTAAAATTTTCCTGGAATTCATCAGGGAAATCGAGAAAAATTGGCATGATGAAACTCTCAGATTTGAATTGCTCAATAATTTTCTGGATTGCATAAATCTCACAGAAAAAGAACTGAAAATGCCAGAACTTCATGGTTTTTCTGAAATTGTGAAAAAAGATTCTAATATCAAAAAAATGTCTTTGAGAGAGTTTTTGAATTATTCAATTCCATTCGAGCAAAACCATAAGAATGTAAAGGATAATGATTTTTTAATTCTGAAAAATGACGGCACAAATATTTCCCGAAACAAAATTCCGCTTTATCTCATTTTAGATAATCTGCGTTCGTCTTTTAATATTGGCTCCATTTTCCGAACAGCAGAATGTTTGGGAATTTCGGAAATTCTTCTTTGTGGATATTCTGCTACACCAAAAAATATTAAAGTGCGAAAAACAGCTATGGGAACAGAAAATTATGTGAAATGGAAATATTTTGAGAAAACAGAAGATGCAATTTTGTATTTGAGAAATAAGAATATTAAAATTTTTGCTTTAGAAACAACAACTAATTCAAAGTCAATTTACGAGGTTGAATTTCCTCCAAAATGTGCCTTGCTTTTAGGAAATGAAGCGCTTGGTATTTCAGAAAAAATTTTGAATCTAACTGATGATATTATTAACATCCCGATTGCCGGATGGAAAAATTCTCTGAATGTGGGAGTTTGTTTTGCTGTAGTAGCTTTCGAGATTAAAAGACAGTGGATATATAACAGACTTTCAGAACGGTTGAGCTTGTGAAACCTTCAGAATGGTTGGAGCAAATATCAACCGTTCGCAAGGTTTACTTTATTCTTTTTCTTTCTTTTTCCTCTCAATCTTGAAAAATTTTGCTCCATCTTTTCTAATAAGGTTGTATCTCAAAAGCGAATCCAGAATAAGTTTTGCAAAATATTTATCAGATTGAAAATGGCAATCATCCGGGAAACTTTTTTTCATTTCCTGGGTGCTGGTTCTATCTAAGATTTCCAGCACATCATCAAAATTTATGCCTTTATCAGTTATCTTCTGAAAGACTTTTCTTTCTATCGGACGCATTTTTTCTCCTAAAAACTTGGACAAAAAGGAAACAGGTTAGAATATTGTCAAAATTATTTATAAGAGGGTTTTGATTGTGAAAAGAGTATTGATAATCACCTATTATTGGCCTCCAAGCGGTGGCTCCGGAGTGCAGCGCTGGCTTAAGTTTGTTAAGTATCTTCCCGGATTGGATTGGATGCCAACTATTATTACAACTGAAAATGGTGATTATCCTGCAATTGATGAATCTTTATTGAAAGATGTTCCCTCGATAATAAAAGTTATTAGAACTAAAACGCCAACTTTTGGTAAACTATTTCAAAAAATGATTGGGAAAAAAGTTCCGTACGGAAGCTTGGATACAGATAAAAATGATTCTTTTTTGAGGAAAATATCTATTTGGATAAGATTGAATTTTATTATTCCGGATGCGCGGAAAATCTGGAACAAGCAAGCTTTCAAAGCTGCTTCAAAAGAACT
>CAYWPW010000226.1:0-3904 GCA_964460095.1 uncultured Candidatus Cloacimonadota bacterium | reverse complement strand
ACCTGTGATTGTTCAATCTGGAAATTACCTAAATGTGGGATGAAATTATGCTTTGTGACTGTTAAAATAACTTCACCCGGATTTTCAGAATCTAATGAAAGAATTATCGTACCATTTTCATCGGTGAAACCAGTTTCAAAAATTTCATCATCTCCTTTTAAGATTGTAACCCAGGCATCTTTTAAAGGGATGTTATTCACATCTTGTACTGTTACATTCATAAAATTTGCGCCCAAAGCAACAATGGAGTCGTAGAGCACATTTATTTCCTGTGGAATGCCAGTCCAGATTTCCATTCCCGGATCTCCCATCAGGTTGTTCCAGTATGAGAACTGGTTAACAGCATTTGCTGGATTTTGGGGATAATTAATATAAAGATTCAACTTCCCTCGATTAAGAGCACCACCCATATGATAGATTTCATCCGAAAAAATACCGTAAAAAATTCCTGCATCCACACAGTTATTGAAACAAGTATGTGTATAGCCGGTAGCTGTGGCAATTGCAGCGATGGCTCCTTTTGGAGAATTGGGAGCACCTGCCTTTAAAAATTTCTCGCTGATGCAATCATAAGTACCTTCAAAATCTCCTGTGATGCAGGTGAGTGTAACAGCTACTGGAAGCATAAAACCATTATTCAGATTCTCGATACTGGAATTATTAAATCCGCTTAAATTAACAAAACCACGATAATTAAAATAACTTATTCCATTATTGAAGCTGTTAATCATCTGAGAGACCCAGGAGCCCAGAGATGTATCATAAACTTCCGTGCAATAAATATTGGGTGCGTTCAGATTTATCATTTCTCTGATGCTCTGTTTTGTATCAATGCACGATTGACCTGAATCAGTAGGATCGCCTACAAGCAAAGCATTATCATACCAATCGGTTTGCTCGATATAAGGCTCTTTTTCATAATTTAATATTTTGGCTACAATGGTCTGAAATTCAAATAATGAATTGAATGATAAACGCCCGATAAATACATCAGCCAGAATATCATCACCCTCCAGAAGCGTGTAGAATTGGTCGCCTTCACCATTGTAAGCACCACCATCAAGATGGCCTGTGGGAATGGAAAAATTCCCTCCTGCATCACCAACCAAACAAACAAATTCCGGTGGATTCTCCCAATTATCATAAGCATTCTGGATGTAACTTTTAATTTCAGTTAATGTTGTTCCGGTTTCAGAAGTGTTGGCAGCAACAACTTCAAACCCTTTCTGATGTTTCCAATCCAAAAGCAATTGAAGAAATGGTTCCACACTGGAAACATCCGGATAAATAAAGAGATAACACGGCTTTTGAAAATCATCATTTCTCTGATTGGTTGGTTCATAATTTATAATTATAGATTTATATAATGATTCAAAAGAACGTGATTTTTTTCTTATTTGAATTTTCTGATTCTGACCTTCATTTCCAGTACAATTTACAGAAAAATGCAAATTTTTTATAATTCGAAGTTCTTTGGTTTGAGGGTTGTATTGAAATGGATTAATTGTTACATTCACTATCCGAAAATCTCTCATAATTGCTGGTTCATCAATTTCTGCAATTTCCGCTGGAAAGATTGTATTTGAAGAATAGAAATCCAAATCCTTAATGAATTTTTTGTTTGTTTTTTGGCTTTCGGATTGAAGTTCCTGGCGCGGATAAATTGTAATATCAGATAATATTTCATCTTCGAGAAAAGTGATTTCCAAAGATACTTCTCCCGAAAAAGGAATTGCCACCAATCTGGAAAATCTGGGAAGATGAGGTTTTCCAATTTCTAAAAATTCACCTTGGTTCCAATAAGAAATTTTCTGGTAATTTTCTTCATTTTCATTGATTATTTCAAGTTCATAACCATCTAATGAAAAATCAACTTCAGTTATTTCAAGGTTGCTTGAAATTGCTTTGAACATTTTTTTATCTGAATTTCCCGGAATTTCAACCCAAATTGCAAAGCCTGAAAACGAAACAAAAACCAAAACTAAAAAAAGTATAAATCTTCTCATATTTTTCCCTTTAAATTTATTTTAGCATTTAATATAAGCATAAGATATGCCAACTCTGAAGAAATCTGCTATCTGTATGCAGATAAACAAATTATCAGATCTTTAGAAAATTTATCCTTATTTTTGGATTTATCATAATGATAATTTTGGAGAAATCTCATTATGATAAATATAAATTAAATAATCTCAAATATTAGCACAATAAACAACTTTAATAATGCATTATTTATGCCAAATCTCAATCTGCGATATTATAATAGGTTACACTTTTGGAGTTGTTTGTTGGAGATATAAAAAATGTTCGTTAATGATACATGGCTGTACGTTGGTGAACGATTCTTAAAACCTTTTTTTTAACAAAATCCTTCTTTGTTAATTGGTTATTTACTAACAATTCCCAGTTGAATTTTTCAATGTTTCCTCGTTCTCAAGTTGAACTAGGGAACAAGTGATGGATGATGACTTGTTATTTTTTTCTTTTACTATTTTCATGCAATTTCCCCTATTTTAATTCTCTTTTCTTTAAGAGAAGGACAGCAGGATGAGTTTAAAGAGAAAGTTCACTCTTATTTCTTTCTTTCTAATTCAGATAAAATCTGCTCTTTATCCCAATTTGGATGTTCGTGCCAGATTTCTTCTGCTTTAGATAGCAATCTTCCTACCTTCTTTCCTGAACCAATTTTGAAATAATCGATAATATCTCTTCCGCAAACAGGAAACTTGTTTTCTGCTAATTCCATTTTAATTTTCTCAATTCTTTTCATAATTTCGGGAATCTGCTCCGGCAAACAATAATCCGCTGCATGACTCATATTATCAGCATGAATCAAATCTAAAAGAAAATCCAGGTTATTACATGAACTGAGTATCAATTTCCTGATCGCTTTTTTTGACAAACCTTCCGATTTATTACCAAAACTTTTCAACCTCATATGATTTTTTATAATGAAAGAAATATCCTTAATATCATCTTTGGAGAATTTCAGTCTATTAAGAATTTCCCTTGCCATCTGGCTGCTGATAATTTCATGTTTATAAAAATGAATTCCTGTTTTATTTTCCATTTTGGTACGTGCTTTTCCTATATCATGAAGTAAAGCGGAAACTCTTAAAATCCGGTTTGGATTTGTTTTTTCCAAAACCGATAATGTGTGCTCCAGAACATCTTTATCATGAAATTTATTTTGAGTAACATTCATAATTTCAGAAAACTCGGGAATAAGATTTTTCATCAAATCGAGTTCTAACAGCATTCTAATGCCTTTTACGGGAGATGGAGAAACAAGAATCTTAACAAGTTCATCTCTTCTTCTTTCCCAGGAAATATCCTCCAATTTATCTGCATTATTTTTAATTCCATTTCCTGTTTCAGATTCTATACTGAATTTCAATTCCACAGCAAAACGAACAGCCCTGAGCATCCTAAGAGGATCTTCAGCAAAAATAATATCTGGTTCAGAACTTGAACGGATTATCCTGTTTTTGATATCTGAAAAACCTTTCTTCGTAATATCCAGAATCTTATTTGTACTGATATTCATCAGAAGTGAATTTATCGTAAAATCTCTTCTGAAAACGTCTTGTTCCAAAGTGCCGATTTGCACATCAGGTTTGCGGGATTTTGCTCTGTAACTCTCTTTTCTGGTCATCACAAATTCAACTTTATGTCCATAGATTATAACAAGAGCAGTTCCGAACCTCTCAAATATTACAGGTTTGGATGAAACACCTTTTTCAAAAAGAAATTTTGCTAATTTTTCACCACCATTTTCCAGGGCAACAACAATATCCAGATCATTACTTTTTTTGCCCATAACCAAATCCCGTACGAATCCGCCAGCAATGAAAGTATTATTTTCAAAGCGTGTTCCTTTGATGGTTTCTGAAATGATTTTTAT
>CAYWPW010000225.1:0-3909 GCA_964460095.1 uncultured Candidatus Cloacimonadota bacterium | reverse complement strand
AATTGGCAGGGAATTGCTCTCATTCAAATTCTGAATAAATTTCAAATTGAAGATTATCAAGAACTTAAATTTTTTTCAGACGATAATTATTTGATTCGATTAAAGAGAAAAGATATTATCAATTTTAACCCGATTATTGCCATTTGGAGAAATGGAGAAAAATTTTCGGAAGACAAGTTGCGACTGATTGTTCCGGAAATGCGAGATATGTTCTGGATTCAGAATCTGGAAAGAATTGAAGTTGTAATAAACACTGAAACAATCATGCCGCAGACAATTTTTATTGCAGAAAATATCCTGAAAAACAAGCCGTTAAGAACCAATTTGAAACCTTTTATAAATGTAATTGGATTTAAATTTATTGATTTGGTTCAAGATGTTTTTCCGATTTTGCAAAATGAATTTTTGCTTACTGGGAAGGACGGAATTCGTCACAAGTTGGATTATGAAACTTATTTGAAGGATGCAGTTCTGGTTTTGGAAGAGGGCAATTACGATTTGAAAAGCCCGGCAATGCCAGCAGGAATGTGGATAAAAAATCTTTCATACATTCAAAATAATGATAGAGCAATTCTGTTCATCCAAAACTTTGAGAGTTGGACTGAAATTAATAAAATATTGGATTGGCAAAATCTTCCAGAAAAAATACAAATAACAACTGAGGAGAAAAATATCAATATCAAAACTCATACGAGTTTTAAGGATTCATTGTGGTTAGAAGCGATCAGATTAGATTTGTAAAATTACTTCTTTTCATATCTCTGGTTTTAATTTTTGGTTGTAATAAAAACGATATGCAATTTACAGGAAATGTTAATAAGAACTATAAAATTCAGAAATCCGGAAACTTGAAAAATATACTGGAAAATATTTCTAAAGATATCGAATATGCACTTTTGATTGGAAAAGATGGAACTGCTGCTTATATCTCAAAATCATCATTTTCCAATATTCAGATACAGAAAAAAGGATTAGAATGGTTTTCTTATACTGATAGTTTACCGGATTTTTGTAATATCAAAAACTTAACTGAAATTTGTGTATATCAAACCAAAGCTGAAAAGTCATTGTTTATTCTGAAAAATGATGAGCAGATAGAAAAAATCACCCCATTTTCTGCCCGGTTGAAAGAATTTAAATTGCTTGGAGTCTCTAAAAAAAATAACCATTTTGCCAAAAAATATTCTTGGAATAATAAATTTAAACTGAGTTTCGAAAAGGATTCTTTATTAGCAATATTTTCTGATGGAAACCAACGTTGGTTTAATGCAAATAATAATGAAGAACTTGATAATCTGACACGAGAGAGCCATTATTTTATTTTGGAGAAAGATACTGTCCTTGCTTTGTGGAATGAACCTCCGGAAATGGATGTATGTAAATTACATTTTTATCTGAAAGAAAAAGTTACTGAGGAGCCGGTATTATTATTTTTATTGGATAGTGTTGGGTGGCGATTTTGGCAGCATGCATCTATTCTCGCACATGCAGGTTTTCTTTCTCAATTTGATCTCCAACCAATGCGAGCTGCGTATCCTCCCACGACAAAATTCAATTATTGGGCTGTTAGCACCGGGGAAAATCTTTCTGAAGAAAGCAATGAAAACAAAATATTCTCTCCGTTCTTTGATATAGACAAAAAAGGACTGATAATCGAGGGAGATAAGCTTTTATTTCAGTCCCATTTTCAGCAGATTTCAGTTCTGGATATTAATAACGATGGCAATATCGATGAAGAAATCTATCAGGAAGCCAGGAAACATCTACAAAAAAATAATGATTTTCTTCTTGTTCATTTTCATTCTGTGGACGATGTTGGTCATAGAACAGGGGCTTACAGTAACGAACGCATTGAGCAGCTGAAATTAGTGGGAGAATATATTAGAGATTTATCTCAAAACTGGGAGGGACAAGTTTACATTTTTTCGGATCATGGAATGCATACCGAATCTGGAAAAGGTGTTCATTATTTGCCGTCCGAAGAAGATATAATTGCAATATGGGGAAGAATAAAATGAGAAAAACAGCATATATTTTAATTGTTCTAATTTTGATTCTTTTGGTCTTGATTTTCATAAGAAAACTTAGAACAGAAAAATTGGAAGCAATAAAAATTATTGCCGGGAATGAGGAATTTTATCTGAAAAATCTATCTAAAATTGAGATGCAGGAAATCAAAACAAAAAGCGAAGATAAATTCTCTGCTGCTTCTATTCAAAAGATTTTGGAATCATTTGAAATTCATGAAAAGAAGTTTATTAGAATTACATTCATTTCGGGAGATGGTGCAGGAATTTCATTTAAGAAAGATAAAATTCCACAGCTTTTTTTAGTTCAACAAAAAGAGAAGAAACAAAGGGAATTCAGATTGATTGTTCCTGATGATGAATTTAAACAGCGCTGGCTGAAAAACATTAAATACATCGAATTGCGTTAAATTTGAAATGAACCAATTGCAAGTTAAAAATCTATCATTCAAATATTTCAATACTCAGAAATGGATATTCAAAGATTTTTCTTTTTTTGCAGAAAATGGTGATATAGTAACTGTTAAAGGTTCGAGTGGAAGCGGGAAAACTACACTTCTAAACATATTATGCAGTGTTATTCCCAAAGTGATAAAAGGTGATTTCAACGGACAAATTTCTGTTAATACTGAAAATTTGGAAAATCTCTCTCTTCCTCAGATTGCACCGAAAATAAGTTTATTAATGCAGGAACCTGAATATCAATTGTTTTTCCCAACGGTGGAACAAGAACTTGCTTTTGCACCTGAAAATCTGAAAATAAATCCTCAGCAAATTCACCAAAGAATTACTCAAGCTCTGGCAAAATTGAATATTAAATCTCTGCGATATCTTCAAACAGCTTCTCTTTCTTACGGACAGAAGAAACTGGTGACTTTGGCTTCGATTCTGACTTTATCACCGGATGTTTTTTTACTTGATGAACCCTTTGCCGGAATTTCAAAAGAAACAATTCACATCATAAAAAATATTATTCAGGAATTAGCACAATCCGGGAAAATAATATTTATCGTTGATCACTCTGAATTTATCACAAAATCAGTAAATAAAACGATTGATTTGGATATATTAAATGAAAATTTATAACATCCAGAATTTATCTTTTTCCTATGATGAAAAGTGTTTGATTTTCGAAAATATCAATTTGCAACTTGATACAAATAAAATTACTTTATTGAATGGAATTAACGGTTCCGGAAAAACCACTTTTTGCCGGCTTTTAAGCGGATTGGAAAAAAAATATAAAGGTAGAATATCTTTAGGATATAGAGAACTTTCCAAACTATCATCTGCAGAAATTTCTGATAAAATTGTGTATCTTAAACAAGAATCTTTTGCCAATATTATTGCAGCAACTCCTTCTGAAGATATTGCGATCTGGAAACATAAATTTCAAAATAAAATTTCTCATGAGTTTGAAAAAGAGCAATTAGAAGCTTTGAAAGAATATAATCTTGAGCAATTTAAAGACCAACCTTTCTGGGAAATGAGCGGAGGTCAAATCAAGAGAGTCGGACTGGCAGGATTGCTTCTGAATATGGATAAATACTGGATATTAGATGAACCTGTAACCGGATTGGAAAATGCTTTAATTGATATTTTGATAAATATCCTACAGAAACGAAAAACCGAAGGAAAAGGTGCTTTGATCATTTCTCATAGATTTGAAAAATTTGAGCAGATTGTGGATAATTGGCTAAAAATAAAAGATAAGAAAATCATCGATATAAAATGAAACTTAATTTAAGAACGATTTTGATAATTGTGATAATGATAACCTCGTTGTCCGTAATCTATCAGAATATTGTTGTTCAAATCGGTTTGCTCATAATTTCTATTTTTCTGCTTTTAATTGTACAACCTTCAAAACATAAATTATTCC
>CAYWPW010000224.1:2773-3926 GCA_964460095.1 uncultured Candidatus Cloacimonadota bacterium | reverse complement strand
TTTCCCTGCCAAACTGCTCATCATCGGTTTTATATTGGAAAGCGGTTTGCACAAACCTTAGCAGAATATTCACAGCTTCAGCTTCCGGTTTTTCTTCTAAAATATCTTTTAATTGTGAAATAACCGAAAAATTAGCTTCATTAGTTAAAGGAGCATTAAAATAAATATTTAGATCTGTAAGAGGATAATTTTCAAAATACTTAGCTGTTGGCAAATTATATTGAACAGTCAAAATATAGGTTTCACCCTTATATTTGAATCTAAGCTCACGTTCCACGATTTCCTTAGAAATTAGTGGAGCTTTTGTAACTCTAAGATCTATCAAATCATCAGCATCCGGATAGTTACCTTCATAAGTTTGAATTGCTAAAGGTAACTTCTCTTTCTGTTCAAAATTTACAACATAAAATTTCTGTTCATCCAAAATCAAATAGGTTACTCCAAATAATACATTTTTCGATGGAAGCAGCAGAAAAACTGCATTTTCAACAAATCCAAGTTTTACCTGATAACCGGATTTTATAAGCATAAACCAGACAAAAAGTCTTTTAAGATTTTTGGAGTTGTCAGTTAGCTTTTTTCCAACTTTATTCAAAAAGAGACAGTAACCCCAATCATTCAGGTTCATCTGATTTTTATATTCCTGAGCTTGTTTTAAAAAAGGTTCGTAATCGGAATTGCTTATTTTATACCAGAAATCTGCGATTGCCTTTTCATTTAAAGGTTCTTCTAAAGCATCTTTGAGATTTTCAGAATAATTCACATGCAGATTCAAACCGAAAAAATCCACTTCAATTCCTTTCTCTTCCTCAGGTTCAATGTAAGCTTGTGATTCTTTTTCCTGAATTTTTTCTTCCTTGAATTCCAATTTAGGGACTTGGATATCTTTTACAATGTTGGAATCAGGAAATTCTTTGGGAACTGTGATTTCTGTTTCAGGAACATCAACAGGTTTGGGAATTTCATCCGGTTTGATGCCTTTAAAAGCGTCAAAACTTTTCCACTCTTTTTCCAGGAATTCCACAAAAGCTTTATCCTGTGCATCTTTGTATTGTCTGTATTGTTCCTCTTGTTTCTGTTTCCACAATTCATATTCGGATTGAGCAAATAAGTTTACACTTAAAGCTATAAAAATGATAAATAATATTTTCTT
>CAYWPW010000224.1:0-2673 GCA_964460095.1 uncultured Candidatus Cloacimonadota bacterium | reverse complement strand
AATATATTTTTTATTCATCAACAATAATTTTTTCAATCAAATTATCAAGATGCTTTCTGTCTGTCTTTGATAAATATCCAATTTTCTTTATTATAATGTTAGTTTCGATAGTTGCAATTGCTGATTTAAATACTGATGGTTTTAAAAGTCCACATTCTTGCCAATCCAATATTTCCGTTTCAAATTCTAACTTTGTATCAATTTTACTTGAAATTGCTAAAATAAAAAGAGTATTTCTGCTATTTTGGTTGAAGAATGAATTTGATACAACTACTGCCGGTCTTGCTTTATATGCTTTTATATCCGAGAATGGAAATTTAACAATTACAATATCATATTTACTGTAAAAATTTGTCATATACAGCATCCTCTTCATTATCCCAGATCTCATTGAATTTTTTCACTGATAATCCGGACATTGCTTTATTTTCATCTATCCGAAAAGCTTTTTTCTTTAGATATTCAAAATAGTTATAAGTTTCTTTAATAACACTAATTGGTGCTTTTCGTAATTCTGATATTAAATTATTCTTTAAGACCATTTCTTTTGACATAAATCCTCCTATGTTTTACTCAATCTAATCAGACCCGACTCGTGGAGAATCGCGAGTTGGGAATGATTGCCAATTTAAGAATTTTTTTATTTTTCTCAATTTCTTATTTATTTCTATCAATGATGCCAGCTTTTTTTTCCTGAAAGATTCAATTTGCTCTTTTGAATAAATTTGATATCCAAATTCCATTAAAGCAAAAAATCGTTCCAGGTTTTCATCCGGAGTTAGATTCCTGTCCTGATCTTCCTCCCACTGATTGAATTTCTTCATTTTTTCCAGATGTGATTTTATTTCGATTTTAGTTTCATTTTTTTTCATTTCAATCACCACAATTCAATCTTGCAATCAAATGAATTTTGTCAAGATATGCATTTTTTTTGTAATGTAACTCATAGCTCCGCTTTGAGAATTATTTTTCCACAAACCAGAGGTTTATGTTACATTACTTCTCCCATCTAAAAATATTCAGAATTCCCAAAAAAGTTACAACAAGAATATAAACGGGTTGCAGGATAAACCAGAAAGGGAAAAATATTTTACGAGCTTTCTCACTCGGAAAAATCCTGTATCCTTCTTTGATAAACAGAAAATCGAACAAAGCTTTAATAAGTAGAATTCCCACACCAATTTTCCAATTAAAGAAAAACAAAACAACTGGTAGAAAAGCTAAAAAGAAAACACTCATCAGATAAATAAAAAATTCCGGATTCATCATTATCTGCCATTTCATGTTAGATGCCCAACGACTGCGTTGATTTAATAGTTGAACCAGTTTTTCAATCGGTTTTGTGAGAACAAAGCTATGGGGAGAAAAAGCAAATCTGATATTGAAATTCTGATGTCGAAAAAGCTGCATCAAATTAACATCATCACCGGAAATCAAGTGTTTGATCTTTTCAAATCCTCCTACATCTTCAAATGCTTTTCGCTTGTAAGCAAGATTCTGTCCTGTACAGGAAAAGTACTTTTTGGAAGAAATTGCTCCTGCTGCTGCGAACATCATAACCAGAAAATCAAAATACTCAAATTTCTGTGAAAGTGCAGCTTTATTCCAGTCATTAATTCTTGTTCTGGAAAAACCACAAACCATCTGGGTATCTTCGTTGAAATAAGAAACTATTGATTCAATCCAGAATTTACCAACCACACAATCTGCATCTGTACAAATAATTATGTCTCCGCTACTTGCATTTATTCCATGAGAAAGAGCATTTTTTTTAGGAGATGTAACCTGCTGCCTATTTTCAGTTTTAACCAAATGAATATTGTCCCACTTTTCTTTGAATTGAAGCACAACCTCTGCTGTTCTATCAGAAGAATCGTCATCTACAACTATAACTTCAAATAACTCTTTTGGATATGTTTGATTCATCAAAGAAGTTAGTAAAAACGGAATATTCTTTTCTTCATTCCGGGCAGCGATTATTACTGAAACTTTTTTCTTCTTATAATCTAATTCAATATCCTCTTTTTTAAGACCTGAATAAAACAATCTCAAATAAAATAAATAGATTATCAGAGATAAAATGGCAACAGCAATTATCGGAAAAACCATTACTCATCCTGAAGAATCGTGTCATCTGCTTCGAGTGAATCTGAAAACATGAAGAACAAACTATCCAAACCAAGAGTATCTTCTTCAATTTTGATGTGCAAACTATCCGGACCATAAAGAAGGCTGTCAGGTCTTATCACTGGAGTTTTACCTTTAATGATTTTTGCACCCCAGAGATTGATTTTGTCCGGCACATGTTTTTCCCGCCACAAAATACTGTCGGGCCAATAATGAGCAATCCCTCCTAAAAAATAAACTAAAGAATCGATTTCATCTTCCCTGAAAACTGAAGGATAAAATTTGTAATTAAAAATCTCTAAATCAAGCGAATCACGAACTATGAATAATGACTCTACATAAGCGGGACAAAGTAAAGTATCCTCATCTAAATAAAATATTAAGGAATCAATATCTTCTTTCAAATTCCGGGTTGGATAATAATCTAAACTATCCAATTTGGTTGTATCCAAAAGGGAAAAAGTATATTCAGCAGAATCTGGCCAAACATACGGTTTCCCACCCAGATCATAAACCAGGGAATCCATTTCATTTTCACGACAAAAA
>CAYWPW010000223.1:0-3979 GCA_964460095.1 uncultured Candidatus Cloacimonadota bacterium | reverse complement strand
ATAGATTTGGACCTAATATTCCCTGAATAATTTATGTAGAATTTAGTATTTTTTGTCTTCCTGATCCGGTAGCTGCCGGATTGCTTTTCCATCGAAGGATCTCTGTTTATAATGAGATTCTTCGTTAGATACTACTTCGAAGATTTCCTCAGACCGTGTCCGGCTTTTGACGGAAAGACAGCCCTTTTCATTTTGCAGAACCCTTTATAATCTTGTATGAAAGAGAGGTTTATATGAAAATCGTTGACTTAAATGAAAAATACAATAAAACCTTTTTCTGCTGTCTGGAAGACTGGTCGGACGAAATGAAAGAAGCCGGCGACCACAAGCAAAAGTGGTTTGAAAAGATGAAAGGTAAAGGATTGCGAGTTAAACTTGCTTTGGATGATAATGGTAATGCCTGCGGAATGATTCAATATGCTCCTATCGAATATTCACCTGCTGATGGAAAACACCTCTATTTTATTTTCTGCATCTGGGTGCATGGCTACAAGAAAAAAGGTGTGGGAAACATGCAGAAACACGGAATGGGAAAAGCATTGATTCAAGCTGCAGAAAAAGATGCTAAAGAACTCGGTGCCAAAGGAATTGCTGCCTGGGGAATTTCTTTACCATTCTGGATGAAGGCTGCCTGGTTCAAAAAACAGGGATTCAAAAAAGCGGATAAAATAGGGATGCAGGTTCTTTTGTGGAAAGCTTTTGCAGAAGATGCTGCTAAACCCAAATGGACACGTGAAAAGAAAAAACCGGAAAAAGTTCCCGGGAAAATTACAGTTACTGCCTTTCTAAACGGTTGGTGTCCTGCCCAGAATATTGTATTTGAACGGGCAAAACGAGCTTCAGCAGAATTTGGAGATAAAGTGGAATTTCAGGAAATAAATACATTCGATAGAGATACTTTCTTAGAATGGGGAATTTCCGATGCTCTTTTTATTAATGGGAAACAGATTCGAACCGGTCCTCCACCTTCGTATGAGAAGATAAAGAAGCTGATCTGGAAGAGGGTGAAGAAAAATTAACTTGACGTGTTAATGTATAGGTTAACAAATTGACGGGTGAAAAATGAATAAAGTTGAATTTAGAGAATTACCGATTTCTCCCTCTTATGGAAGAAAAATAAGGAGAATATTTTACGTTGTGGTTAATGGAAAATCAAAAATGAAACGAGAATTTAACAATCTTGATGAAGATATGCAAAATAGCATAAAAGTGTTAATTTCGATGATAGCAACAAAAAGACATTATGAATCAGATAAAATTAAGTGGAATTTACACAAATATAATTTTGGTGAAATCCGACCCTTTCCTCAAAGGTTCTTTTTCTTTCAAAAATGTGGTAACAATTTGATATTTTTTGATTATTATTTAAATAAGAAAAGAGATAAACTGAATGATGAAATTTATTTGAGAATAAAAAAAAGGAAAGAAGAATATGAAAAAAAATTCGAAAAGTTCATTTCAAGAATTTGAGAAGTTTTTTGGTTCTCCTCCAACTACAAATCAAAAAGCATGGGGAATTATTCATGATTTTTATAATTTAGCTTTAACTTATATGAAGAAAAAAGAACCAAAAGAAATCACAAAAGCTGACCTTGCCAGAAAATTAGGTAAATCAAGATCTGCTATTACCCAGATGTTTAATAAAACACCAAATATTTCAATTAAAAGAATTGTTGAAATCGCGGATGCAATTGGTTTTAATATCAAACTATACTCAGATGATGTCAAACCTCTTGAGAGAGAGATTGTATATGTAATTATTAGAAATCAAGATAGTGATGAGTGGGATGAAAGAAATTATTCTGATTCAGTTTTGTTAATGCCAAGTAAAGGGGAACTTTGCCAATCAACAAAAACAATCTCATATGGTAGAGGATATTATGGAAAATAATAAAAAACCGATTCAATTCAAACTAATTGAAATTAAAAAAATAAGTTATTTTGAAAATGATCCTTTAGCACTTGGTATTAAAGAGAAGAAAATTAAAAACTCAAAAGTAGATTATGGGGCCAATGTGCAAATTGATAGTGGATTGGGTGCTGTTTCAATTCAAACAATGGCAAAGTTTTATATCGAAAAGGAAAACAAAAAATATGACCTTTTTGGGATAGAAGTAAAACATGCTTTTAAAATTCGTAATTTCTCTGAAGTTGTGGAGCATCCCAAGGTAGATGTTTTCAAAATTCCTGATCAAGTGATGTTAACATTCATGAATATATCTATTTCAGGGATGAGAGGAATGCTTGCTATTCTTAATACACGTCCTGAATATAATCAACTCTATTTCCCAATAATTAATTCTGCTAGTTTATTGGAAGAGATAAAAAAACAAGATTAATTGTAGAATTACATAAACACAAATCCCCCATCTCCCCACCTGTCTCAATTTTCTGATCGGGAAGAGAGTGAGGAAGAAGTGAAGCTTGAGTTAAGCTGGCTTCAGCCAGTCTGACTTAAGTTGCCCAACTTAACATAAGGTTTTCAACTTGTGTTAAGTTTGCAGAAGATCAAAAAGTTGATCTGAAATGGAGCGAGAAAACTCAAACTATGAAAAATATGAAAAGACATCTAATAATAACTATCTTAATTTTAATAATTTGGAATTCCTTTCTCTTCTGCGATGATAGTTCAGTAATAAATCCAAAAGACTATTCGAGTCCAAAATATGGGAAATATTACGATCACACTCATTATCGTTTTCTATATTCGACCTCTGCCCGAATGCCAGAAAGAAAAATTTGGATTATTTCAGATTGCAATATATTCTGCTTCTTTGTTGATCATGGTTTCAAAGAAAATATCGCTATTTCTTTTTCAACTGCTTTATCAATGTTTGGTTCTACTTTTTTAGGTGTATCCATAAAATATCGCTTCTATTCACTTAACAAGATAGATATAACGACAATGGGAAAATTTCAGTATTTTGCAGAAGGAGAGTACATGCAAGAAGGTCCAAAAGATGGCCTTTATTCATATACTCAAAAACTTCTTATTTCATATGGCAGTGTGGATCATTATTTGGGAGGAAGTATAGGTATTAATCCCACTGTGGTAAAAGAGGCAAATTATCTTGAAACGGATTATTCTACTGAATATCCTGTTGTTTATAATCTCGGTGTTAACTTACGATTTATGAAATATTTCAAATTCATGTTCGAAATATTAAATGAACGTACATTAAATGATTCATACATAAGCTTTTCAAATCATGAATATCGTCATGCTTATTGCATAGGAATAAGATTTTTCTCAAAAAGATTTATGCTCGAATGCGGCAGTTTACAATATCTTGAAATTGGAAATACTGATGAAAATTTCTTTCCTTTTTTGAATTTTTCTGTTTTCTTTCATAAAAAGTAGAGATAATTATCAAAATTCCATATCTTTCTTATCAATATTTATTTTCTGATTCGGCGGAACTTTACCTTTCTGTTGAAATTTAAAAACTATCGTATGAAACAACCTCTTCTATTGCTTTCAAATTTCTGCTTCCCTTTTCTACTGCTGGGTATCCAACAGGCAATAAACCGACAATCTGATAATCTTCAGGAAGATTTATCAGCTTTGCCATTTTATCATGATAAAATGCACCGATCCAGCAGGAACCCAATCCTAATTCTACAGCCTGCAACACGATTTGCTCAGCAGCAATTGCTCCATCGATAACAGGAGCTGTCTGCCCGCAAGTCATTACATAATTAAGATTTGTGATACAGATGGCGATTGTAATTGGTGCTTCTGCCACAAATTTCTGTCCTTTGCAAATCCTGGTAAGCTGTTTTCTTTTTTCCAGATCTTTAATAACGACAAAATGCCAGGTTTGCTTATTACTTGCAGATGGAGCAAGTCGAGCTGCTTCCAGCAAACTATCAACCTTTTCCTGCTCAATTTTCCTATCTTGAAACTTTCTTACACTAAATCGTTCTTTGATGCATTTTAGTAACATTTTCTTCTCCTGAAATAAACTTAACAAGTTTC
>CAYWPW010000222.1:0-3996 GCA_964460095.1 uncultured Candidatus Cloacimonadota bacterium | reverse complement strand
AGTGTACTTTCCGAAACTTATTTTTTAGATTCCCACTTTCGTGAGAATGACATTTCGTAATTTCGGAAAGTTATCAAAATTTTTCATTCTCAACTCGAAGTCATTTCATTCCTTTCAAGTCGAGTCTGAAAAATAGAATTGACATCAAACTAAAGATAAATTTAAAGAGAAAAAAGTTAATAGGAGATTATCGATTTGATAATAACAATTTTTAAGCTTCTCGGTGCTCTCGGTGTATTCCTTTATGGAATGCGTGTGATGAGCGACGGTATCCAGAAGGTTGCCGGCAAAAAGCTGCAATCCATCCTGAATTATATGACAGCAAATCGTGCAGTCGCAGTTCTCACAGGTTTCCTCATCACAGCACTTGTTCAATCGTCATCGGCAACAACAGTGATGGTTGTGAGTTTTGTGAATGCAAATTTACTCACTCTTACCCAGGCGATCGGTGTGATAATGGGAGCAAATATCGGCACCACAGTTACCACCTGGATAGTTTCTTTCATTGGATTCAAGTTCCAAATAACTGCAATTGCTCTGCCGATTATTGGCATCAGCCTGCCATTCATGTTTTCAAAATTGAAAAAGAGAAGAGATTTCGGTGAAATACTTGTCGGTTTTGGTTTGCTTTTTCTGGGTTTGATGTTCCTGAAAAGCTCCGTACCGGATATCAATAGCAACCCGGAAGTTCTGGAATTTTTAAAAAATTATACAGAACTGGGATTTTTGTCATTTGTGATCTTCGTTTTTGTTGGCTCCATACTCACGGTGATCGTGCAATCTTCCAGTGCTGCCATGGCAGTTACGGTGACAATGGCTTACATGGGTTGGATTAATTTTCCTACTGCGGCTGCAATAATTTTGGGAGAGAATATCGGAACCACTGTTACAGCCTATCTCGCATCTATCGGCACATCTGTAAATGCACGCAGAACGGCTCGTGCCCACTTCCTGTTCAATGTTCTTGGTGTTATCTGGATAGCGTTTATTTTCAAATATTTTACAGAATTCATTCTTAAAATCGCACCGTGGGATTCTCAACTCCAGGAAAATTTACCTTTGAATTTAGCTCTTTTTCATACGATTTTCAATCTTACAAATACTTTGCTTTTCATCTCTTTTATTCCTCAATTAGCCAAAATAGTAGAGAAATTTGTTCGTCCCAAAGAAAGAGATATTTCTAAAGAGTATAAACTGGATTATATTTCAACCGGACTTCAAGATACTGCTCAAATGAATATTATGCATGCGAGAAATGAAATATCAAAAATGTCTGATATTACTGAAAATATGTTTAATACTTTTTTTGAGGTATTTAATAATCTGGATAAACAGATAGATGATAAAGTGGAAAACATTAAAGAAATGGAAGAACTTACAGACCAGATGCAATTGGAAATCTCCAAATATCTGGTGGAATGTTCCAAAGAAGAATTGAGCGAAACCAGCATTAAAAATGTTAATGCTATGATGCGTATTGTTCACGAACTGGAAAGCATTGGAGATAGCTGCTACAAATTGATTTTGTTATGCCAGAGAAAATATGCTAAAAACCTGGAATTGCACCCAAAAGCAAAAGAAGAAATAAAAAATTATTCGGAATTAATTTATGAGTTTATTCATTTTAATAAATCCCGTTTAAAAGAACATCTCCAAAAGCAGGAACTGGATATTGCTTATGAATTGGAAAATCAAATAAATACATCCCGAAACAATCTTCGTAAAGCTGCTCGAATCCGGCTTCAGCAAGGTGCAAATGTTCAATCTGAATTACTTTACTTAGATGTTCTTAAAAATTTCGAGCATATTGGAGATTATTCTTTGAATATTTCTCAAGCTTTAAGGCAGCAATATTAACGAATGAATTTAAAATGAAATTGAAAAAAGAGCTGACTTTCCTCGATGTATTCTGCATTGCAACCGGTGCAATGATCAGTTCCGGTATCTTCATTTTACCCGGACTTGCTTTTGCCCGTACAGGACCAGCAGTATTCATTTCTTATTTTCTGGCAGGGATTCTTGCCCTGATCGGTATTTTCAGTATTATCGAACTCTCCACAGCAATGCCTAAAGCCGGAGGTGATTATTATTTTATAAATAGAAGTTTAGGTCCATTAATTGGAACTATATCCGGATTTTTAAGCTGGTTTGCTCTATCTTTGAAAAGTGCTTTTGCCATTTTTGGTATATCAGAAATAATTTTTATTGTTACCGGATTTCCTGTATTGATTTCATCAATTCTTGTTTGCATCTTTTTCATTTTGTTGAATATGGTCGGAGCAAAAGAAGCTGCCAAATTTCAAGTCTCACTTGTAATCGGCTTATTAATCTTAATGGTGCTATATATCATATTTGGATTTCCAAAAATAAATACATCTCATTTTCACCCTTTCGCTCCCCAGGGAATCAATCCGATTTTTGCTACAGCAGGTTTTATTTTTATCTCTTTTGGCGGACTGTTGAAAGTTGCTAGTGTTTCCGAAGAAGTGAAAAATCCAAAAAAGAATATTCCTCTTGGTATGATTGTTTCCGTAACTGCTGTAACGATAATATATACTTTAATTCTTATTGTGACTGTGGGAATTCTACCGGCAGAATCGTTTTCAGGTTCGCTTACGCCGATAGCGGATGCTGCCGGAACTATCATCGGAACACCCGGGTTTATTATCATTTCGATTGCTGCTTTATTAGCTTTTATCACCACTGCAAATGCAGGAATTATGTCAGCATCCCGTTATCCTTTAGCTCTTAGCAGAGATAATCTGCTGCCCAATGCTATCAGTAAAGTAAACAAGAAATTTAAAACACCTGTTCCCTCTATTTTCATCACCGGTTTATTTATTATTCTGGCATTACTTCTGCCATTGGAAACATTGGTAAAAGTTGCGTCCACCGTGATTTTAACTGCGTATGTTTTAACTAATCTTTCGGTCATCATATTAAGAGAAAGCAAACTGAAAAATTACAGACCCAGTTTTAAAGCTCCTCTTTATCCCTGGCTGCAAATCATTGGAATTCTTATTTTTTCATTTTTTATCATTGATCTGGGACTTGAAGCAATCGAGATCAGTATTGCTTTTCTTTTGATAAGTGTAAGTTTTTATCTGTTTTACGGAAGAAAAAAATATGAGGGAGAATATGCACTTTTGCATTTGCTCAAAAGAATAACAGATAACAGGTTAACAGACCATATTCTGGAAACAGAATTCAGAGATATTTTGTGTGATAGAGATAATATACAACCTGATAAATTCGACAAACTTGTG
Source organism: uncultured Candidatus Cloacimonadota bacterium (assembly GCA_964460095.1). Classification (GTDB taxonomy): domain Bacteria; phylum Cloacimonadota; class Cloacimonadia; order Cloacimonadales; family TCS61; genus JABMPU01. The sequence goes on along the minus strand of CAYWPW010000222.1, from coordinate 730 downwards.
AAAACTGCAAAAATCTTAGATTTAGAAGGTCCTCTGGAATTAGAGCAACTTTTTGAAATTATTTCTGAAAATATTTCTGCTGAAATCGAGATGAATAAAGCAGAAATATATGCAAAATTAATGCATCGGCAGGAAGATTGTAATACTGCGATTTCACCTTTTATTGCCATTCCTCATATAATTATCGAGGGTAGCGGTCATTTTTTCTTGATGCTCATCCGCTGCAAACAAGGTATCAAATTTACTTCTAAAGAGAATTCTGTAAAAGCAGTTTTTGCTTTTATTGGAACAAAAGAAGATAGAGCATTCCACTTGAAAACACTTGCTGCAATTGCCACTCTTGTTCAACAAAAAGATTTTGAAGAAGAATGGCTGAATGCAGAAAATACTTATTATTTGAAGGATATGGTTTTGTTGAGCAAAAGGATGAGATTTATATTAAAAAAAAACAGCACTAATTAGAAACTATTCATAAAGCCAATTTTTCAAACAAAATGCAAACTTGACTTAAGACGTAGTCTTGAGTTAAGTTGAAATATTCCTGTGGATAAACAACTTAAATATTCTCCTTACGAAGCTTCCGCTTCGTAAGGCTTTTTTTTTAAATGCGAAGTCGAAACTTCGCAAGCTATTACATTCCAAAACAGAAGCTTAGGAATGAGAATTACTCTCTCCTAACAAAAAAAACAAATGCCTTGACGGAAAAACTGAAATTCAAACATATAAATCA
>CAYWPW010000221.1:0-4024 GCA_964460095.1 uncultured Candidatus Cloacimonadota bacterium | reverse complement strand
ATGAATTCCTGAATAAAGTTATCAGCATTGACCAGCAGCCGATTGGCAGAACTCCACGCTCCAATCCTGCCACTTACATCAAGCTTTTCGACCCTATCCGAAATCTATTTGCTCAGCTTCCTGCTTCCAAGCTGCGAGGTTATAAGCCCGGAAGATTCTCCTTCAATGTGAAAGGTGGAAGATGTGAATCTTGCAAAGGTGGAGGTGTAAAGCAAATTGAAATGCATTTCCTGCCGGACATTTTCGTAACTTGCGAAGTTTGCAAAGGAAAACGTTATAATAAAGAAACTCTTTCAGTTAGATTCAAAGGAAAAAATATCTCTGAAGTTCTAGATATGGATGTTCAGGAAGCCATCGAGTTTTTTGCAAATGTTCCAGCCATAAACAAAAAGCTGCGAACTCTCATTGATGTTGGATTGGAATATATCAAACTCGGTCAACCTTCCACAACACTTTCCGGTGGTGAAGCTCAAAGAGTAAAACTTTCCAGGGAACTCAGTAAAACCAGTACCGGACAAACACTTTATATTCTGGATGAACCGACAACAGGTTTGCATTTTGACGATATAAAAAAGCTTCTGAATGTGCTTCATCGCCTGGTTTCAATGGGAAATACAATTATTGTAATCGAGCACAATCTCGATGTTATCAAATGTGCAGATTATATTATTGATTTGGGACCGGAAGGTGGAGATGAAGGTGGAAAAGTTGTTGCCACAGGAACACCGGAAGAAATAGCAAAACATAAAAAATCTTATACCGGGAACTTTTTGAAGAAAGTTTTAGGAGATTAAAGAATGAAGGAAAATAAACAAAACATAATTATATACAATACGGCTGATGGTAAAGCATCAGTATTGCTTTATGCCAAAGACGGAATGGTATGGATGAATCAAAATCAATTGGCAGAACTTTTTGACACCTCGAAACAAAATATTGGTCAACACATATCTAACATCTTGCAAGAAAATGAGTTAGATGAGAATTCAGTTGTAAAGAATTACTTTACAACTGCCTCTGACGGGAAAAAATATAATATCACTTTTTACTCACTCGAGAGGATTCTCGCAATCAATTTCTTCTTGTTCCCAAATTCCATTTGGGAACACAATTGGAAGAAAAATTTCATTTTGAAAAAAGTACGAAGCAGGTAATGAACATCAAAAAGAAGGGAGCTAATAATCAAAGTATAACTTTTATACAATTGTATTCCCAAGTGCAACTTAGTAATGAGTAGATGTCCTGAAAGCTTTCTGGATGAATGAGACAGATTTTGGAGTAGCCGACTCCGTCGGCTTAATACGGCGAGGGACTCATCGACTCCACATTAATTCTTTCCAGGGAACACACTTGACTGAAAAATTGTATTTTGCCTTCTTGTTCCAAAGATTTCTTGCGAACACACCTGATTGCAAAGTTCAACTTTGCTTCTAATTTCATTCCCAAGTGCAACTTGGGAATGAGAGGTGAAAACGCAACTTGGGAATGAGAGGATAGATTTATGAGGAAATGTATGATAAAAAATCTAAATGCAGTTAAAGATATACTTAAATCCATTTGTTTAGTTACCAAACGTACTGAAATAAATGACCTAATGAAAAAACACAAATTTTGGATAAACACTTATGGGGTTTTTACACTTGATAAAAAAGAAACAGAAAAATTCTATGAAGTTGCAAATTTTATGCGAAACAAATACAATGGGGGTAAGTTATTTAAAGATGTTGCAAAAAAAGATATTAATAACTCCCTTCTTGAATTAATATCAAAAGCTTTTGTTTTAAATACCCAACAAGAAAAGTTAAAATTAATTGATAACTTTGAAAATGAGTTTGAAAAGCAGATAGATGATAAAATTAAAAACTATGAAATCCTTTTTCCAATCCTGGATTTTAAAATAAATTCACGTTTTACTTTTGGTGATATTGTATTTTATCCTTTTACCAATTATCAATTGAATAAAGAGATGAAATTTATAAAAAACATATTTGACCAAAATGGTATAATGACGGAAAAAGATAAACAAAAATGGGTTAAGGCTTTAAGAAAAGAATTATCAATATATCATAACCAATCTATGTTTAGGGGCGCTTTCAAAGGCACTATTACAGCCGCAAAATTAAAATCCTATAATGTTGTATTACTTCATATCAATGTATTAAAATTGCTATCTTATGATTTTCATAATAAGAAACCATATCAAAGAAAAAAAATAAACAAAATTATGCCTTTCGAAACTATCTTGAAATCAAAGGATGGCTTTAGAACTATGACTTATTTACCAGTTGAATTTAGTATTGATCTAAAAGATATGAGTTTTTTGAAAACTAAAGAAGCAAGTTCATTATCAAAAATTTTAAAAAAAGTTATAAAAGATGATATTGAGAAAAGAATATTAGCTAGCATAAATTGGGCAGTAATTTCAATTGAGAAATCACCCACACAATCTGAAGAATCATTTTTTTTTGATTCATCTGTTTATATGACCCCAAATAAATATCTTCTTTCTCAATGTCTTTTAAATATTCTGATTGCTTTCGAAACTTTATTGCTTTTTAAAAAAGAAAAAGGCAAAAAAGAACGATTAAAAAATAGATGCGTAGTTTTATTGGAAAACACAAAATTTGGTGAATCATTTATCAGTGATAATATCGATAAACTGTATAACTTACGTTCTGAAATCGTTCACGAAGGTAGATTTAATGATTCTCCCAAGTCGGTGTTTCAGCTCTATATTTTTTTTAGAGAAATTATTTTTAACTTGATAAAACTGAAGAATAAAAAAGAAATAATAACTAATGTCCAACTAAAAATATGGTTAAAGAATAAAGTAAAATTGAAAAAAAATCTAAATTTACTTGAAGATAAAAATCAACTCTCAAGGAGCAAATAGCATGAAAAAATATTTATTAATAATTCTTATCCTAATTCCATACTTTCTATTCTCATACACAATAGAAGAAACACTTTCCCAAATAGAATCCCTCAAAAAAGAACTCTCCCATAATGAACAAATTGTTGAAGAGAAAATTTCTAATCTGAAGAAATCTAATCCTTTATTTGCAGGCCAGGATCCTTTTGAACCTTCCAGAGAATATGCAGAAAGGATAAAAAAAGGGCAATCAACCATAGATAATATTCGCAAACAATACCTTGATGACCTTTGGCAAAAATTAGGTGTTTTGAGAGGAAGACTTTTCGAAACAGAAAATGTTAGTATTACTTTAGGCAATTATGATCCCGATGCACAAATGTATCCTATTATAATTAAGCATCTTGATTATCAAAGAGAGATTTTCAATGTTGATGTAAATATAAAGCGAGAAAAAGCAAAAATTTTATACGAAAACTGGGATAAAGTAAAGAAGACTGGTATCCTTACCATTGATATTGGAGATAAAGTTGGTTTAGCTAAAATGCATTTTTATGAACCAATAAGTGGTTTTGCTTTTACTCACGAATTTCAACCAATGATTTCAATTAATTATGAAGCAATAGAAAAAAACGTTTATGAATTAGCGTCAGCTTCTTTCAGTCCTGATGGAAGATTTTTAGCTGTTGGTTCTTTTAATGTTATTGTTATTGGTAAAGCAAAACATATTTTTTTATACGATTTATTAAAAAATAGGAAAATTGTTTCTATTGGTAATTCTTACAAAAAAACTTTTGTTAAGTTCAGTAAAGATAGTAAATATCTTATTGCTGAATGGGGAGAAAATCCCAACAGTATTTTAATATATGACATAAAATCCAGAAACATAAATAAAGATATACAGAAAATAAATGACGCTATCTTTTCCAAAACTGGTGAATTCATTTGCTCAATTGATAAAGTTCGTACAAACAGTCCTGACAATAAATATGAAGTAAAATGCGAGGGTAAATATGCAAATATTTACCGTACATCTTCACAAGCTATTAATGAGCTCTTGACACAAGAAATATTATCTCGCCCACCTTCTCTTTCCACTTCTGTAAGTTTTTATGAACCTTCTGGAAACAAATATCTGGATGCTCTTGAAAA
>CAYWPW010000220.1:0-4031 GCA_964460095.1 uncultured Candidatus Cloacimonadota bacterium | reverse complement strand
TTCTGACCAAAATTTCTTTCATAATCTTTCATAAATTATGTTACACTACCAATTAGAAGATTTGGATATTTGATATTTCATCTTTTATACTAATTTCAGATATTTTTTTGTCAATATAATAATTTTCGTTTTCTTCAAAAATACATTTGGATATCTTTTTAACTTTACAGAATTTATACATCTTTCAAAAGAAATCGAAAATAGTTTCCAAAGGATTGCTAATTTTATGAAAAAAAATAAAAAATATTTAATTGCCCTTATTCTGATTCTCTCTCTTTCTTTTTTTTGTGAGCAAATTTCTGCTGAAAAGATCAGTGATGGTCCTTATATTTTCTGGCAAGAGAACAAAGCAATCATAAAATATGTTTTTGAAAGCGAAGTTTTTTTTAAAGAAATAGTGTTTCAAGATACAGAACAAATTCAATTTACAATTGATGAATTTGAGCAATCTTATCTCGTATCTCCTCAACCTCCGAAAATCGAACCGGCAATTTTTATAGATGTTGCCAGGATTTTTATTTTGAGTGATGTTCACGGCCAATACGATAGATTTGTGCAAATTCTAAAGGCAAATCATGTAATTGATGAAGAACTCAACTGGCAATGGGGAGATGGACATCTGGTTGTTCTGGGAGATGTTTTGGATCGGGGACCGGAAGTTACAGAAGCTCTCTGGTTAACACATCAATTGGAAAAACAGGCTGAGAAAAAAGGAGGGAAAGTTCACTTCTCCTTGGGAAATCATGAAATGATGGTTCTGCAAAAAGATACTCGTTATGTTCACAAAAAAAATAAAAAAACCGCTGAAGAGTATTTCAATATCAGTATTACAGAACTTTTTGGAAAAAATACGGAATTCGGCAGATGGCTCAGAACTAAAAATACAATTTTCATAATTAATGATATTTTATTTGTTCATGCCGGTATTCATCCCACACTTCTGGAAATGGAATTTCCCCTAGAAATGATAAATAAAGTCATCCAAGAAAATTTGGATACCCCAAGAGCTGAACTGAAATCTGATCAGAATTTAAAATTTTTATTCGGTTCATTCGGACCTTTCTGGTATCGTGGATATTTTTATGATTACAAAGATTTACCCATACTTCCTGAAACTGAATTTGAGAAAATCCTTCAAGAATTTGAGGTTTCCGAAATGGTGGTAGGTCACACCACATTTGATAATATCCAAACTTTTTATCATGATAGATTATTTGCTGTTGATAGCGGTATTAAATACGGAACTGAAGGTGAAGCATTAGTTTGGATAGATGGAATTTTCTACCGGGCTACAGCAGAAGGTGAATGGGAAATTCTTAAAAACAGATAAGTTGCATTTCCTAGTTGAATTTTTCAATATTTTCTAACTCACCCTCAGTCTTCGCCAAGGCTACGCCCCGACAGGTCGGTCCCTCTCTTTATCACAAAAGAGGGATGACTTGTTGCTATTTGTTTTCTTCTATTTCTTCTTGCTTCTCTTATGTTCCTTCTCTTTGGAATATCTTTCATATTCTCATCAAAAAGAGAAGGACAGCAGGATGAGTTCAGGAGGAAGACTAGCTTGTTATCCTGATTTTTGTGATAATTTGTCTATTGTTATCTATATCTATTTTTTTCAACAAGTTAGATGACAGGAATTGAAGTGGGAAATGTTAACAAATAAGTTACAGCGGATCTGAGTTGCAATGATTTGGCAAAAGTCGGAGAATGTGATCAGACGTGATAAAAATCTCCTAAAAATCTACTAATAATCAAATAATTTTTCTCTTCTTAAGAACCTGGGAAAATAGACTCTTCTTAAATTTTCGTTCTTTTCAGATTTCAAATCATAATCGTTTTCAATAATATCGAAGGCAAGAATTCGAGCTTGTTTTAAAAGCATCTGATCCCGCACAATATTTGCATGTTTATAAATTGGCATTCCGGATTGTTCTGTACCAAAGAAATCACCCGGTCCTCTAATTTCCAAATCTTTTTCAGCAATTTTAAATCCATCATTCGTTTCCAGCATCACGCTCAATCTTTCCCTGCCATCTTCACTAATTGGCGGATACACAATGAGATAACAATATGATTTGTCTGCACCTCGCCCAACTCTTCCCCGTAATTGGTGGAGCTGGCTCAAACCGAATCTTTCGGCATGTTGAATGATCATAACCGTAGCATTGGGTACATCTATTCCCACTTCGATCACAGTGGTAGAAACCAGCACATCGATCTTTTTATTCTTAAAATCTTCCATGATAGAATCTTTAATCTTTGTTTTCATCCTGCCATGAAGCAAAGCAATTTTAAAGTCCGGATAGATCTTTGTAGATAAGATTTCATAAAGAGTTTCAGCATCCAGAAGATCCATTTTCTCAGATTCTTCGATAAGAGGACAAACAATAAAAACCTGCGAACCTTTTAAAATTTGCTTTTTCACTTTTTCAAAAACGATAACATTTTTTTCGGAATTATGCCAGAATGTTTTGATAGTTTTCCGATTCGGAGGAAGCTCATCGATCACACTTACATCGAGATCGCCATAAACCGTGAGAGCCAAGGAACGGGGGATAGGTGTGGCAGAAAGATATATCAGGTCAGGATGGTTGTTTTTTCGGGAAAGAACAGCTCGTTGCTCCACTCCAAAACGATGCTGTTCATCGATAGCTACAAAACCGACATTAAAAAATTCAACATCCTTCTGGATCAAGGCGTGGGTTCCAATAATAATATCGAGTTCACCGTTTTTTATTTTTTCCAGGATCTGTGTTTTACCCTTGTAATTTCCGCCTTTAAGAAGTGCAATCCTGATTGCCGGTTGGTTCTTCAGGAAATGGGATAAACTATTGAAATGTTGTTCTGCCAGGATTTCTGTGGGAGCCATCAGAACAGATTGAAATCCGTTTTCCAAAGCCAGCAGCATGGCAAAAACAGTAACAATAGTTTTTCCGGAGCCAACATCTCCCTGCATAAGCCTGTTCATCTGATGGGATGAAGTCATATCTTCCACAATTTCCCTGATAACACGCCTTTGGGCAGAAGTAAGTTCAAAGGGAAGAGAGTTCTTTAATTTTGTAGTAAACGTTTTTTTAAGTTTAAAAACATGTCCATTTTCCTTTTTTTGATGATGATGTTTGCTGCGAGCTAACATTAATTGTGTGTAGAAAAGTTCTTCAAAAGAGTAACGCTTTCTTATATTTTCATTTTTTTGAGGATGCTGAGAAAAATGGATTTTTTGCAGCGATATTTTTCGAGGTTCAAAATTGTATTTTTTTAGAATATACTCAGGAAGAGTTTCCTCGATGTTGTTACTATATAATTCAAAGGCTTTATAAACCAGGTTACGAACCACTGTCATGCTGATACCGTCAGTGAGTTTATAAACCGGCAAAACACTTCTTTCTTTCCAGAAATCCAGTTTTGAATCGCTATCTTCCAGAATCTCAATTTGAGGATGAACAATTTGTGGAGCACCACGAAATTCAGTTAGAATTCCACTTACCCAGATCTGCTGGCCGATCTCAAATTGCTTCACCAGCCAATTCCCGAACTTGAACCAGGTAAGAAAAAGAAAATCTTCTCCATCGGAAATAACTACGTTGAGTTGTTGTTTCCTGGCAGCAGCATGACGCTTTTCAATTGAAACGATCTTACCCACGAAAGAGCAATATTCATTAAATGAAAGATCACGAATTTTTACAGCGGATTTACGATTTATATAATCACGCGGGAAATGCTCCAGCAAATCTCCGATAGTAAAGATGTTTAGTTTATTTAAAAGTCTGGCACGATGTTCGCCAACGCCTTTCAAATATTTGATGTCATTTTCCAAAGGATTCATAAAAATTACTCCAAATGGAGAAAAAGTTGAATAACTTAGAAAGTCAAGAAAAATGAACTGGATTCCCGATTTCTCGGGAATGACAGAGTGAAATCAAGGGAAGATAACTTCTCAATTTATGCACTCTGTAAAAGCTATTATTAATTATGGATTAATTTTTCTTTTGACTCCTTATTTTGTATTTCTAATTTTGAATCCGTTCGGA
>CAYWPW010000219.1:0-4082 GCA_964460095.1 uncultured Candidatus Cloacimonadota bacterium | reverse complement strand
TATAAAAACTCTTAAAGGTGACAACTTATTTCGTATTGATCAGGTTAGGTATTATTAATATTAGGCAAGTTTTTTTCACCAATTAAAAAAAAACTTTAATCAAGCAACTACCTTTTTGAAAGTTTGAATTCATCAGACAAGTTGAAATATAAACTTCTTTTTATCAGTAATGATTTTATTTTGAAAAAAAAAGGAAATATTTTTTTCTTCTATTTCTTCTTGCTTTTCTTATGTTCCTTCTCTCTGGAATATCTTTCATATTATCATCAATAAGAGAAGGACAGCAGGATGAGTTTAGGAGGAAGAACATCTTATTATCCTATTTTTTAAATAATTTGTCTATTACAATCCAAATCTATGTTTCTTTAAAAAAGGGGAAGACGCAGATGATGATTCCGGCAAGATTGTCATCTGCGTCTTTTTACTTGAGGAGGATTATTTGATCTCAAGTTTGAGGTGCATTAATTTTAATACTTTTTCATCTCCATATTGCTGTAATTCTTCTGCAAGATTAATCATAGTCTGCATTTCATCCGGTAATTGCAGATTTGTTTTTCTTCCCATATTCATTGAAAAAGTAAATTTACTTTTGTAACTATCTATTTCAACCAATTCAATTTCGTTTGATAGTTCAGCGATTTTCTTCATCTCTTCGATAGCTTTATTCAATCCACCCAGTCCATCGATGAGACCTCTTTCCAAAGCTTGCTCACCAGTCCAAACTCTACCTTTGGCAATTTCATGAACTTGCTCTTTATCCATTCCTCTACCTTCAGCAACTTCGCTGATAAAGGATTGATAGCTATCTTCAATGGCATGTTCAATTTTTTTGATCTCTTCTTCAGTTAATGGTCTGGCAGTTGTGCCAATATCCGAATGTTTCCCTTTCTTCACAATCGACCAGTTTATCAGAAGTTTATCATAAAGACCTTTCAGATTGGCTGCCATTCCTATAACTCCAATAGAGCCTGTAATCGTAGTTGGCTGTGCAATGATTTTATCCGTAAAGCAAGCGATTTCATATCCGGCAGAAGCAGCAACTCCACCCATTGAAACAACAACCGGTTTTTTATTTTCACCTTCAAGACAAAGTTTGATTTCTCTGGTGATAATGGCTGATGCTAAAGATGAACCTCCGCCACTATCAATGCGGATAATAATTCCTTTTATGGATTTATCTTCGCGAGCTTTTTTTATCTTTTCTGCCATTGTTTTGGAGCCGATGGATTGTCCGATTTTACCTTTTCCCATATGAAAATTTCCAATCGCATAAATCAAAGCAACCTTATCTTTTTTCTCATCACTCCAATCATAACGAATATTATCAGTGCAATATCTCTTGATGATTTTTGCATCGGAATATGAATCTTTGATTTTATCTTCCAATTCATCTTCATAAATGAGACCATCTATCAAGCCGGCATCCATGGCATCTTGAGCAATGAAATATGGACCGTCATCAATAAGTTCGGTTACAGGTTCCTTTATCTTTTTTTCTCTTCCAGATGCGATCATTTTCACCATTTCATCATATAATCCATCCAAAAGATATTCATAAGATTCTCGTTCAGCATCAGTCATTTCAGATTCGGTAAAGATATTAGCAGCAGATTTATATTCATGGCTTCTAAAATTATAGATTTCTATTCCCAGCGTATCGAGCAAACTTCCAAGATAAGGAGCCTTAACTGCAATACCTCGCAGATCCAAATAGCCGGCAGGATTCAAATAGATTTCATCTGCAACTGATGCGGCAAATGCATAATTAATATTTCCTATTTCTTCATAATAGAAAACTATCTTTTTACCGGTTTTTTTGAAATCTAAAAGAGCATTCTTCAGTTCGATAATATTGGCAAAGCTGGTTGAGAAATTTCCGGATTTGAAAACAATTCCTTTGATGTTCTCATCCTTTTTCAAGTGTTCGATCTTATCAATAACTTCTCTTAAAGTTTTATCTTTTGTCATCAGAATTGTGAATGGACCGAACTTGCTACCTCTTTTTTTCTCCAATATTTTTCCGGATAATTTAAAGTTGTAGAATTTATTCTTTTCAAATGGTTTAGTTATGATGGAACGAAATATGTTTTCTGAAATATGAAGGTAATGCTGTCCGCTGGAAAATTCATTATCTTGATCAAATCCTGTAATGCTACCAAAATCGAATTTGCTCAAACTTAATCCAAAATTGATACCAAAAGTTTCGCTTTCCAGATCATAATTTCCACCTAAACGAACACCATCAAAAATCTCAGTTTGCACACCGAGAATCGGTTTTTGCCATTTAAATTCAGAACCACTATCAATTTGCTCATCATCATAAAGAAAATCTGCTGTTAATGTGATTCTATCTCCAAACCTGTTATTGAAAAAAACAGGACGAATTGCCAGACCGGTTCGATATGTAATCTCATCAGTAAATAAATCCATGGCTGTAGCACCCAAAGAGATAAAATCAAAAGGGCGATAAAGAATGGCTTCATTAAAATCTCCATCTTTATAATGACTGTTCTTCCAATAGTAAGAAACTCCGAGATAAAGGTTCCTGATTATTTTGGAAGAAAAAGCAAAAGTATGTTCATCATCTAAAGTTTTATCAAAAACATAAGCGAAATTTGCATAATTAAAGAAAACCGAATATCTGTCTTCATAGATTCCATTTTCATCATAATTTCCTAAAAAAGCCAATCCTTTGGCATTACCGAAACTCATTGCTGCAGGATTTACCTTTGGTGCTAAAAAATTATCCGTATCAGCGACAGACAGCAAAGAATAATTTTCCCAAGAAAATAATGCTCCAAAACAAACTAATAAAATTATTATTAAAATTGTCTTTTTCATAATTACCTCTCAATCCCTTTTTTGTCGCTCGTATCCTCATCATAATCAAAAATTTCAGTATTAGATTGATTTTCATTGATAATATTTTTTATGATTTCTTCAGGATTTTCTCCAGCATAATTAATTGCAGTACTTGCTACAGATTTGATTACTCCACCCAGAAGCTGACCCCAAAAACCTGTAATAACCTTATCTCCATCTTCACTTTCAACAGTTATTCCTTCAGATGTGATTTCTACCTTTTCTCCATCTTCATCAACATGAATCCCTTGGGAATCAATAACGACTTTTGTGTTATCTTCTTTATCGATAACAGTTAATTTACCATTAGAAAAATCAACAATTTCACCTTCATCAGTATTAATAGTTACCTGTTCGAAATTGAATCTGATAAATGCTTCATCTTTCTTGAAAAAGTAACTTTTCGATTTCGGTAGCCAAATATTGATCTTCTTTTCGGTTGGACTGGAAATCAAAATCTTGTCGTTAGATTTTTCAATTTTCACATTATCGGTTTTCTCATATTCAACTATCACTTTTTCTCCCTCAGAAAAAACCAGATCATCGATTTCCACATTCTCAAAACATAATTCTACTTCATCACTTTTAATTGAAATCTCCTCTCTTGCTGCCATCAGGAAAATATTCGATAGCATTAGAATTACAATTAAAATTTGCTTCATTTTTCCTCCTTTTTTTAATTTATGCAATCTGCATACCATTTGTATAATTATTTTCTAACTTCCTTTGCTCGTTACAAAAGTCCTCTTTCGTAATGCAGTGTATTCCCAAACAGACCTGTTATCCAACAGGTTAAAAGTTTGGGAACAAGCTGAATCTCCCAATCCATTATTATAGATTTTTTATAATAATGATAATAATTGAAAGCTTTAGTTATCATTTTTATCATTTTTAGAAATTTGAAATTTTTCATCTCTTTTTTTCACTTATCTACATTTATTTGATTTCTTTATTTTTATAAATCAATGTTGCTCCGGCAAAAAGTGCTCCACTGAACAAAACCTGGTAAAGTGTTTTCCAGTTGAATAAAATACTATTCCAAGCATTTTTTATAAGATTTAAAGCTTCAAATTCATCAATCCCCACCAGAATTCTTTGCCCGGTATCAATTGTCACTAACTTCAATAAATAGGTTAATGGTAAAGGCAACTTCCAACCAAACAGATTATTGAAAATCAGAAAAAGAAAATGAACAGCTACAATAATCGATAAACCTTTCA
>CAYWPW010000218.1:0-4091 GCA_964460095.1 uncultured Candidatus Cloacimonadota bacterium | reverse complement strand
CTTTCCAAACATTTATTTTTCCGTTTGGCATGGGATAGAAAATCTCGTTTCTACCGTCATTATCAAAATCAACAAGAGCTGCAGGAAAGGGATTTTCTCCCTCAAAGTCTCCATCCAGGCTCCAGGGATATCTCACGGAAAATGTCATCAGCGAATCTGAGCTGCTGATATCAAAGATTTCCAATTGAATACCACCGTAATAACTTTCAGCAGTTGGATTCGAAGTAAAGCCAGTAATAGGATTATTCCGACCGCCAAAATAATCGTTGTTGCCTTCTCTATAAGCATCATAAGCAGAACCAAGACTATTAATATCCACCGTGCTATCCATATGTTGTATGCCGTCAGCTTCCTCTAAATCTACACCTTTATGAGATGCATCGCCATTTACGGAATTCGTTTCTAATTCCGCATTAAACTTTTCATCAATTATGTTTTCATTGATGTGCCAGATAAAAAGACCCGAACCATCGATGACATTGCCATCAAAAGCACTCAAGCCCGGCATATAAAAATCCCATTCGCATCCTTTATACGTGTTTTCCATAAAATTGAATCGCGGCTCACCAGCATGCGGATGACCGGGTGGATAAACATCCTGCTCGCCTTCCGGTAAAAGTGCGAAAGTAAATGATGGTTCTCCTTGCAAAGTGCTGCCATCAGGATTTTGCTGCCTGTTTTCCAACAGGAAATATTCCTTTTCTGAAATCACGATTTTATATACTTTCTTGGTTTCATCGTCTTGAGCCATGGGAAATGTGACAGTTAGATTTGAAGAAGAAACACTGATTTCTTCAATGTTATCATCTTCCCAACCCATATAATTGCGTGACCAGGCACAAGGCAGTGGAGGAACATATCCATTGGCATTCCAGGCACCTGTTCCCATCACACCAAAATTACCGATCCCATAAGATACACCATTAGAGGAATCATTATCGAATAGAGTTGCAAGCCCTATCTGGCGTCCCCAGAGAAAAGCAATAATACCGATCATGCCATAATTTGGATCGCCCTCTTCAAAATCCGGCTGCCATTCTGTTTCCGGGCAGATCACGATTTCCTTTATTATTTTCCCATCATCAGTAATTAAGCCAGGGAAATCATCATTTTCCGGATCCAATCCAGCTTGCAGAGTGCGGCGGTTTAAGAAGGTACTCATCAGTTCATCTAAATTAGTATCTTCATCTGCTGCTTCCTGTCCGGCGCCGGCATGAAAGATCATAAATGAATCATAGTTATCAAAATCTATTTCCGCATCTGCAATAACAAAAACATCCTGAGCAAATTCCGTGATTCTTTCGAGCGAAAGCACATCATTTCCATAATAAGCCATTGTATTGGGAGCAGTGATAACATTTTCCCAGACAGTATAGTTTTCCGGTTGCAGACTGTAATTTCCATGAGAAGCATCATGATAAAAAGATGAGAGGTGGAACATAAATCGTTCAAAATAAACTTTATCGTGAGCCAGAGAATCCGGATAATCAGCAATCAAATCAAATTCATGGTCTTCGAAGTCAACCATCAAAACAAGAATGCTGTCAGGCACATTGTCGTTGCGGTTTTGCCTGGAAAAAATTTCCGATGAGCCGCTAAATATATTTGGATAGCTATCCGGTTTTAGCGGATGCAACGGAACAGAAAACAGATTAACAGATGCTGCCAACAAGATGAATGAAACAACAAAAAATCTTTTCATAAAAATCCTTTTTTAAAAAAACTTGAAACCACGAATTAACTCGAATTTACACGAATAATAAAGCTCATAATCTAATTTTTTTCTCCTTCCGAACTTTCCAGTTCGGAAGGCACTAACTCCAGAAGCTTCTGCTTCTCTCAACATAAATCAAAAAACGCTAATCGATATTCATTATTCTTTAATCATTTTTCCATCAACAATATTGAAACACCCTCCTATCGGTGATAAGAGGGCATTACAATAAAGATTTGTTATAAGATTACGAACTTTTTTAGATTTTACCGGACATTATTTCTTTTTCATTACATTTGCAAATACTTATGAATTCATATTTTGGAGTCCAGGTATTTGCTTTTGATTTGAAGCTTCTTACTAATTTTACTTTTTTTACTTCAGTATTACATTTTGGACAAATAACTTTACCTTCAGTACTTATTTCATGAGCCAATTTAGCTGCGAATGATCTTACTTTTGCCATCTTTTCTCCTTTAGACTCTTTCGATATACTCGCCATTGCGAGTGTCAATTTTGATTTTATCTCCGACTTCGATGAAGAATGGAACTGTGATTGTCAAGCCGTTTGCAGTTACTGCTTTTTTCCCGCTTGCAGAAGCTGTATTACCTCTCACATTTGGTTCACATTCAGCAATTTCCTGAACAACAGTAATAGGCAGCTCGATTCCCAGTATTTCACCTTTTGGATCAAGCTTCATTCCCACCACCATATTTTCAATCAGGTATTTATCCAGATCCCCGATGATTTCTGCAGGAACAGATATCTGTTCATAGGTAGTGCTATCCATGAAAACATAGAAGCTGCCGTCAAAGTAGAGATATTCCTTTTTATGTTTTTCCACTCTGACTTCTTCCAGTTTTTCACTGGTTCTAAATGTGTTTTCCAGGACTTTCCCGGTTTTTATGTTTTTGAGTTTGGTGCGCACAAAAGCTCCACCTTTTCCGGGTTTCACATGCTGGAATTCAACGATTTCAAAGAGGTCACCTTTGAAATTGATGATCATGCCATTTCTGATATCCGAAGTCGTTGCCATCTTTACTTATTTAATTCCTTTTAAAGCTTATAACGCCTTGATGTTCAAGGCGTTTCCCAGAAATAAATTCGACTATTTTATGGCAAGGAAAAATTTTCTCGTATTCATTATTAGCCTGTGGAGATCATTTATCCACGAATGGCACGAATTGACACGAAGAATAAAATATTCTTTAAATCACAACTGCATTTACGAACCTTGAAAAGGTTTAAGAGACTTTTCTTCTTGCTGAACCTTTTCAACGGTTGAGACTCTGGAAAGGCAACATAATCATTGAAAAGGTCTAATAGCAAGAGCTCTTCTGTATGTAAACCATTTTCAGGTTAACAAAATTCTGAAACTTCTTGACAGATATTCTTTTATAAATAAAAAATTTAGGTGTAAGAATTAAAGGTTAAAAGGGTATGAACGTATTATACGGATAAAAGATGATCTATAAATCAAAAGAAAATAACACCGAAAAAGAACTCGATTTTGAAATAAAATATCAGCTTTCTCTCACAGTTCAGGAGAGATTTAAAATGATGTTCGAGAAATCGAGGATCATGATGGAGATGCTGATAAAAAATGGACACAGAAAACCTGTTGAAATTATTAAAAGAAAATAAAGTAGATTTTCTCATAATTGGAGCAACTGCTTTTCCAGTTTATGGATATTCCAGAGCCACTCTCGATATCAATATTTTCATCAGAGCGGAAAAAGAAAACGCCCAAAAAACTCTAAGTTCTCTGAAAACATTTGGTTATGACATCTCTGATATTACCGCAGAAGAACTTCTTACCAATAAAATATTGATTAGACAATATATAGTTGAAACCGATATTCATCCATTTGTTGCTGGTGTTGAATTCGAAGAAGTTTGGAAGAATAAAATAATGAATAAAATTGGAGATATCGAAGTCTATTTTCCTTCTTTGGATGACATGATTAAAATGAAAAAAGCGGCTGGAAGAAAGAAGGATATTGAAGATTTAAAGATTTTGGAAAAAATCAGAAAAAACTAAAACTTTGAAAATAGTTGGAAACCGTTCGGAAGGTTGGCAAGAGTTAACGAAAATCTGAAACTTCTTGACAAAGATAAACTAAATTTCTTGTTTCGGCATCAGTTAATTAAGGAAAAAATATTATGAACTTGTTAATCTATTTTTTTTGGAAGGAAAATGAAATTATGACATAGCTATTTTAAAATTTTTATTTTCGCAGAATTTTTATTTGTTCTGATTAGAAAATCACCAATTTTTTATGCCAAGCAGAACGACTAGAAGGATGCGTCCGTCAGGAGCCGGACGCACTTTCTTATGTCTTGCTATGCGGGTGTTTGGTGATACCTCTAATCAGG
>CAYWPW010000217.1:0-4124 GCA_964460095.1 uncultured Candidatus Cloacimonadota bacterium | reverse complement strand
TTTCGAAATTATTCTTAACAATCTAAGGGGACATTTGGCACTAATGTAAATGATATCCTGTTTAATTTTATTGACATAGTACTCTGCAAATTAGTTTTGGAATTAGCTTACAAAGCAAGAAGGGGAATATATGAGTTTACTCGACAAAGTAAAAGGATTTACGAAAGCTAAAGAAATAATGGCGCTTGGTCATTATCCCTATTTCAGGGTTATAGATTCTGAGCAGGATACTGAAGTAACCTGTAATGGCAAACGCATGCTCATGATGGGTTCGAACAGCTACTTGGGTCTCACCAATCATCCACGTGTAATAGAAGCTGCCAAGAAGGCAACTGACAAATATGGCACTGGTTGTGCCGGTTCCCGCTTCCTGAACGGAACACTGGATATTCATATAGAACTGGAAGACAAACTGGCAAAACTGGTTGGAAAGGAAGCTTCTCTGGCTTTTGCTGCCGGTTACATGGCAAATCTGGGAGCTATTTCTGCTATGGTGGAAAGAGGGGAATATATTGTAACAGATAAATTCGACCATGCTTCCATTCTTGATGGCTGTATGCTTTCCATGGGAAAAATGGTTCGTTTCAATCACAATAATATGAAACATCTCGATACTGTTCTGGAAAAGAAAGTTGCAGGTAAGGGTGCTCTCATCGTGGTGGACGGAATCTTCAGTATGGAAGGAGACATTGCGGATGTTTCCAATATCTGTAAATTAGCGAAAAAGCATAAAGTCAGTGTGATGGTGGACGAAGCACATTCTCTGGGAGTTCTTCACAAAACCGGAGCTGGAGCCACGATGCACTTTGGCTGTACAGATGATGTGGAAATAATTATGGGGACTTTCAGCAAATCGCTTGCTTCTGTGGGTGGATTCCTTGCCGGCAGCAAAGATGTTATCCATTATATCAAACATTTTGCTAGATCTCTCATTTTCAGTGCCTCTTTACCGCCAGCTTCAGCAGCAACTGTTCTGGAAGCAATGAAAATTATGAAAGAAGAACCGGAACGTATAGATAAACTCTGGGAGAATACACATTATATGATGGAAAATTTCAAAGCTATGGGATATAATACTGGCAGCTCTTGCACACCTGTAATTCCTCTTCATGTGGGTGATATGATGAATGCTTTTAAGATGTGGAAACAGTTGGATGATGAAGGAGTTTTCATCAATCCGATCGTTCCTCCTGCTGTTCCTCCTAATGATACACTTATCAGGACCAGTTTCATGGCAACACATACCAGAAAACAACTTGATGAAGCACTCGAAAAATTTGAAAAAATCGGTAAACGGGTTGGAATAATTTAATAGTTTCCAATTATTTATTTTTAGCGGCAGGAATGCCGCTTTTTTGTATTTGACATAAATCAAGCAAAATAGGAATTTAATTTTAGAAAGAATTTTATCAGGAGATTTTTTATGGCAAAATCTTATAAAGATTTGGAACAATCTTATGAAAAGAGTGTGGAGAAAACGATAAGCAGATTCTCAGAAAGAAAGGAAAAATTCCTTACCGGTTCGGATAAAGAAGTTAAACGAATTTACACAAAGGAAGATACCGAAAATATAAGTTATGAAGAATCTCTCGGATTCCCGGGAATTTATCCTTATACACGCGGAGTTCAACCCACGATGTATCGCGGGCGTTTTTGGACGATGAGACAATATGCCGGTTTTGGTAATGCTGAAGAATCAAACCAAAGATATAAATTCCTTTTGCAAAAAGGACAAACCGGTCTCAGCATTGCTTTCGATCTGCCAACGCAGATGGGTTATGACAGCGATCACCTAATGAGTGAAGGAGAGGTAGGGAAAGTGGGTGTTGCGATAGATTCTCTAGCAGATATGGAAGTTCTTTTTGATGGAATTCCGCTTGATAAAGTTTCTACTTCTATGACGATAAATGCTCCGGCTGCTGTACTTCTTGCTATGTATATTGCAGTTGCGGAGAAGCAGGGAGTTTCTGCTGAAAAATTAAGAGGAACGATCCAGAATGATATTCTTAAGGAATATATTGCGCGTGGAACTTATATTTTTCCACCCAAACCTTCTATGAGATTGATTACCGATACATTTGAATATTGCACTAAGAATGTTCCGAATTGGAACACGATTTCGATCTCCGGTTACCATATCAGGGAAGCAGGTTCAACTGCTGCCCAGGAAATTGCCTTCACGCTGGCAGATGGAATAGCATACGTGAAAGCAGCAATTGAGAGCGGTTTGAAAGTGGATGAATTTGCACCTCGTCTTTCATTTTTTTTCAATACTCATAACAACCTGATGGCAGAAGTGGCAAAATTTAGAGCTGCACGTTTTTCGTGGGCAAGAATTATGAAAGAAAAATTCAAAGCAACCAATCCGAAATCATTAATGCTGCGTTTTCACACTCAAACAGCTGGCTGCACTCTCACAGCTCAACAGCCGGATAATAATATCGTTCGGGTTGCTGTTCAAACACTGGCAGCAGTTTTGGGAGGAACACAAAGTTTACATACAAATTCCCGTGATGAAGCACTTGCTTTACCAACTGAAGATTCTGTTCAGATTGCACTTCGTACACAACAGGTTGTTGCTCACGAAAGTGGAATAACAAATACGATAGACCCGCTCGCAGGTTCATATTATGTGGAATCCCTCACAGATAATTTGGTAAAAGAAGCTAGCGAGATGATCGAAAAAATTGAAGAAATGGGTGGCATGGTTTCTGCCATCGAGAAAGGTTTTGTTCAGCAGCAAATTCAAAATAGCGCCTATGATTATCAGAAGTCGATTGAAAGAAAAGAGCGTATCATTGTGGGTGTAAACGAATTCCAAGTAGAAGAAAAAACCAAACCTGAACTTTTGAAAGTTAATCCGGTTATTGGTGAGAATCAAAAAGCAAAATTGAAAAAAATAAAAGATACAAGAGATAATGAAACAGTTTATGAGAAGTTGGAAGCAATTAAAAAATCTGCTAAATCTGGTGAAAACTTGATGCCGCTTATTCTGGAAGCAGTAAAGGAATATGCAACTCTGGGTGAGATTTGTGAAGTTCTGCGAAAAGAATTTGGTGAGTATAAAGAAAGTGTGATTTTGTAGCTCACGGATAAACACTGGTAAATTATTGAATACATGTTTTATGAGTGAAATTTATGTATTCTCTTTTTTCTTAATCTTAGCCAATTGTTCAGCATCTGCTAAGTCTTGTAACCTTCCAGTATTTTTTTTAGCAACTATTAAATCATCAAGATTTAAAAAATTAATTTTGGTTTTATCTAATTTTATTTCAACTTTCCTTTCAAAGCAGTTTTCAAAGTTTAATCCTGTAACATCAACCAGTAAATCTATGCGATATGGTTCATATCCCAATTGGATAATATTTTCCGGATTTGAAAAATCTTTAATACTCAAATCCAGAGAACCAAAACCAAAATCTTTTATTGCTTGAAGAAGTTTCTGAATATTTTCTTTTGCCAACCAGATCCAGAAGTCGATATCTTTTGTATATCGTGGATAACCAAAAAAATTGACTGCATATCCTCCGATTACAAGGTATTTGACTTTATGTTTGTTTAACAATTCGACAAATTCTCTGAAATCCTTGTTCAGAACCATATTTCTCCTTGATTACTTCTTGTCGTATTTCTTCTAATTGTGTCATGCGTTCGATTTTAGATAAAGAAATCCAATATAATAAGTTGCTTTCGTCTTTTCCTTTAATGACAATTCGAATTCGTTTTTTCATCTTATTTTCCTGATACTCATTAAACAAAATGAAATTGTATTTAAGAGTCAAGTTATTTGATTTTTTCTGTAAGGAGATAGAGTGATAAGTTTATTATAAAATGTCTCCCGTCACACAGCGGGAGCTATGTGACGAGATTATATTCAACTGGCTCTGCTTTGAGATATTTACTTAGTTTTCAGTATTTGATTCGGATAAATTTTGGGAAATAGATATTCTCATTATTTATTAGTTTTCCAAAATCTCCATTGTTTATATTATACGTTATTAAGATTCCATCTGCGGTCAATTCAGGATGTGCGTTTGTTGGCATGCGTTTAGTTTCTAATTATTTCTTCTATTAAACTTTGATGAATTTGGTCTATTTTGATTTTTTGTAGCAAAATATTCTTG
>CAYWPW010000216.1:0-4134 GCA_964460095.1 uncultured Candidatus Cloacimonadota bacterium | reverse complement strand
TTCACGTCTTTTCTAAGAGGGCTCCAAGCCAAAAAGAAAAGATATTTTTTCATAGAGGTTGTTTGGAAATTCCTCTAACTTTTTCTGATACAATTATTAAACTTTCAAAATTTAAGACTATTTCGTTGGAAAAAGCAAGAGAAATGATTTCCAGTATTATTAAGGTGATTCAAAATGTTAATGGACTAATCTCTCTTAATTTTTCAATTTCAAATTTTACTGAAATTAAATTTCTTAAACAACTTTTTACCGATATGCTGAAAGAAATCACGGATAAAAATGTTTTTATTAAGCCGTTTTTAGAAATTGCAGAATGGTGGAATAAAAGAAATTCAGTTGTAATTAAAATCGTGAATGATGAGATTTCAATTTATTTTCCGGATAACCTGGATAATTTCACTATCAGGATTTTTGGAGATTATAAAGTTTTTGGTTTGAAAAATGAAGATATGTCTTTAGAAAAAAATCAGTTTTTCTTTTCATATTATGAAAAAGATAAATCTTATGAAATCGAAGGCGCTAAAGTTAAGCTCAAAGCAGATCGAATTTACTTTTCAGATATCAAATCTGATACGAATTTGAAAATAAAATTAAGTAAAATTGAACCGGAAAAAGAGCAGTGAAAAACGTCTTAATAATCTCTTATTTTGCTCCACCATTGAATTTGCCACCAGCAATCAGGATCGGTAAATTTGCCAAATATCTTCCTCAATTTGGTTGGAATCCAATTATTCTGACCGTAAAAGATATTGATTTTTATCAGACAAATTTAAGTTTGTTTCCAGATTTTGAAAATATGAAGATCGTGCGAACAAAGTGTTTTGATTATTTTCATATTATACAAACTATAAATAAATTTCGGAAGAAAGAAGATACTATCTCACAAATTATTTTTAAAAATAAAGAGAATAAAATTATTAAATTTATTCAGAATATGTTTCCGATTGATGACAAAATTGGATGGATGCCATTTTGTTATTCTAAAGCAAAGGAAATAATAAAAATAAATAAAATAGATGTAATATTTACAACTCTTGGTGGAGTTTATCATTCAGCAATCACTTCATACTTACTTGCAAAAAGATTTGATATTCCGTTAATTATTGAATTTCGGGATCTTTGGGTTGATTACCCTCTGGATGAAGCTATATTTTTCAATAAAATATTAAATTCTTTTTTTGAGAAAAAAATTACAAAATTTTCTTCTAAAATCATTACTTTAGCACCTGGAGCAAGACAGTTTTTGAATGCAAAATATAATTTAAACGATAATAAAATTGAAGTTATTACAAATGGTTTTGATGAGGAAGATTTTAAAAAAGACATTCCTTTCTTAAAAAAAGAAGAAAACACCTTGGTTTTTACTTTTTGCGGAACTTTTTTTACAAAATTATCACCATTAGATTTATTTAACTCACTTCAAAAAAGTAATGTTCAAAACATTAAAATCAAAATCAGATTTATTGGAAATTTTCGTCAGAACTTTTGGGAATTGAAAGAGAGATTTGCAAAACAACTTTCTCAAAATATATTAATTCAAGTAATTCCGAGAATGGAATATAAGCAACTTGTTAATGAACTTCATAAATCTGACATTTTAATGCTTTTTGTTCAAGATAAAAATATGTTTCATGCAAAAATATTTGATTATTTAGCTGCAAAAAAAACGATTTTAGCATTTTGTCCAAAAGAAAGTGATACTGAAAATTTAATCAAAACTGGAAATCTTGGTTTCACAATCGAAAATGGAGATATTGAGCAAGGAAGAAGGACAATTGAAAAAATCATAAAATTATTTAAGGAAAAGAAATTAGATAAAATTCACAGAAATGATAGATTCATAAATCAATTTACCAGACAAAACTTAAGTGAGAAATTTGCTCAAATATTAGATTCGGTAACAGATAACGCACAATTCAATAGGAAAAATAATTGAAGAAAAATAAGATTTTACACATTCAGCTTTTACCACTTCTTTCCGGAGTTCAAAATATGATGTTGAATTTATTAACTGCACTGGATTCTGAGAAATATGAAATCTTTGTCATTTCTAAACCTGGAGGACCTTTAGTTGATAAGGTCATTGAACTCGGTTTTCATTATATTCCTGTTTCCACTTTAAGAAGAAATATTTCTGTTTTTGATATTCTTGCATTTTTTGATATTTTAAGGATTTGTCAAAAATATCAATTTGATATTGTTCATACTCATTCTTCTAAGACAGGTTTCATTGGTAGAATTGCAGCTCGAATAGTTGGAGTTAAGAAAATTATTCATACGATTCACGGATTTGCTTTTCATCAATTTCAACCAAAATTCATTCAATATTTCTATATTTTTATGGAATGGATATCAGCTAAATTTTGTGATAAAATCGTTTTTGTTAATAATGCGGATAGAGAATATGCAATTAAAAACAAATTAATTTCAAGGAAAAAAGCAGTAACAATATTTAATGGAATTGAAATTCCAAAAGTCCAAAGGAAGAAAGTCTTTAGAGAATTTAGAGATTTTTTTATTATTGGAAGTGTCTCAAGATTTTCAAAACAGAAAAATATAATTAATTTGATTAATATTGCTATTAAAGTTTGCAAAAAAAATAGAAAAATAAAATTTGTTTTTATTGGAGATGGAGAGCAATATTCTATTTGTCAAAAGCTGGTGAAAGAAGCTGAAATGGAAACAAGAATTTTATTGAAAGGATGGTTATTGAACGTAATAGAATGGTTACAGAATTTTGATGCATTTATTCTTTTTTCAAAATGGGAAGGACTTCCAATCTCAATTTTAGAAGCTATGTCAGTTGGTTTACCAATTATTGCTTCTGATATAAAAGGCAATAATGAATTGGTCTCTGAGGAAAATGGAATCCTTGTCCCAGTTAATGATACTGTTGAATTAGAGAAGATTTTATCAGTTTTGCACCAAAGAAAAGATGATTTAATCAGGTGGGGAGAAAATTCTAGAAAGATTGTAGACAAAAAATTCAATTTCAATATTTTTGTAAAAAGTTATGAAAATTTATATAATAAAAAATAAAATTGGATTATTTTGAATAAAACAGGCATTAGTTTTATGAAATATAGATGTACTTTAAGAAAGAATTTTGCAAATAATTCTTCTTTATCGTTAATCTTTCATAAAAATTTTGTACATCTGAAAGAAGAAAAATCAATTACAATAATTCATAAAAAAAATGATAATTTATATTCAAAAAAAGATTTATTGCTATAATTAATTACAATTATGTCATCTATAGAGTTATTAGTTTTCATTATTTTTTCAAGTGTATTTACTTATATTTTAGTACCAATTAATATCCGGTTTTCAAAAAAAAACAATTTAATCGATTTTCCGAATGAGAGAGGAATACATAAAAAAGAAATTCCTCTTGCTGGTGGATTATCATTTGCAATTCCAGTAATTATTCTACAAATATTTTCTTCATTAAAATATTATGTATATGTTTTAGACAATGATATTGGATCTCAAATTTTAAAACTTGCTTTTGGGAGTTTAGCTATTTTAATTCTAGGATTTTTCGATGATAAGCGCAAATTTACAGCAAATTATAAATTATTGTTTCAAACTCTAATTGCAATTGGGATGTATTTTAGTGGATTTAAGATGACTCTTCTTACTAATCCGTTTGGTCCTCAAATCAGTCTTGGAATTTTCTCTTTTCCTTTTACAATTATCTGGTTTTTGGTTGTGATTAATGCATTTAACCTAATAGATGGAATTGATGGATTGGCTGCTGGAATTGCTGTAATTGTAGCTTCTGTACTTTTATTTGTAGGTTTTGTCTATTCCAATACAATTGTAATTTTATTATCTCTACCTTTGGTTTTCTGCAATCTGGTTTTTTTGTATTACAATTTTTATCCAGCAAAAATTTTTATGGGAGATACAGGAGCATTATTTTTAGGATTTAATATAGCAGCAATTTCTGTGGCTGGTAGTTCTCAATATAAAAGTATCACCACAATGACATTGCTCATACCGATTATTGTGTTAATAATTCCTATCAGTGATACGATTTTAACAATATTCAGAAGAATAAAAAGGCGAAAACACATATTCCAGGCAGATAAAGAACACCTGCACCATAAAATGTTAAATTTGGGCTTTTCT
>CAYWPW010000215.1:1358-4147 GCA_964460095.1 uncultured Candidatus Cloacimonadota bacterium | reverse complement strand
AATCCAAATAAAAGGATTCGATCAAATTCAAACCGGATTTGCTTATCTCTTTTTCACCCAAATCATCCACGAAAAGCAGAGTGTTCTTTTTGGAATAATACTCAATTTTAATGTTATGAATTCCAGGTTCAACTTCGATTTCTCCAATCAAAGCTTTGGCAGGGAAAAAGCGAGAAATTCTAAGGTCGGCATTTTCAGTGGCATCCACTGCAACATCGGTTACCAAGCGAGTGGCAAGACCTAAATAGCCACCACCGGTTTCTTTTTCCATCTCAGCTTTTGCTTTTTCTGATAATAGACCTTTCACAACCGAGCGTGTAATTGTTTTCAGATAAATCAGAGGTTCTTTCACTTTATAAGTTTCCAGAGCAACATTTTCCACGCTTTCAATCGGTTCCAATTCCAATTCCAGTTTGTCATCAACAAAAACTTTGATTTTGGCAACCTGCGATTTTCTCATATCCATATAAGGAAGCTGAAATTTAAAATGATAACCTTTTTGAACACCTGGCCAATTTATAATATCGAGAGTTGCTTCAACCTTATCTTCTTCTTTAGCTTCTTCTTTCTTCTTTTTCTTTGGTTTGAAGGAAATTATATCAATTACTGAATTCGCAAATTCCTTTGTTAAATCCACCATTTCTACTGTTGCATCCACCAATTCACCAGTGTCACCCGCAGATTTCTTGGTTCCATCCGGAGCTTCTTTGGTTGTAGCAATGATTAACACATCTGTTTCTGTATGAATATAAAGCGTTTTTGCTTTTTTATCCGGTGATTTTCCCACAAAACTAAGAATATCGATTCTGGCGTTATCAGTTCGGTTAACATAGTTGTCCATTTCTGGAATTTCAAAATCACAGATATGTTTTTGCAGTTCCCACGAATCCCGGATTTTATTCAAATCTATTCTGGCATCATCCATCTTTCCTTCTGCACGATATAAGAGAAGACTCAAATATCTTCCCAAAGCAGAATTATGAAATTTACTTTTTCCTGTTTTGAACTCAGTTTTTTTGTCTTTGGAGAGATTGAATTGATTTGCCATTTTTACATGTTTATCTTCCAAAACAGATAATTTGTTATTTATTCTGCGAATTTCAACGAATGCTTCATCAAACTTTTCGAGTTCAAGATAATTGAGAGCTTTGAAAACATTCAGGTAAATATCCTCATAATCTTCACCGGAATAATCCATTGCATTATCATTTAAAAGCAGTGAAATCGCAGCTTTGCTGATGCTTTTTGTATAAAGTTCCTCGATGGCATATTCAGCTTTTGTCAAAAGCTCATTGCTTTTCTCATATTCTTTATTGAAATGATATAACATTCCCAGATCGAGATAATAGAGAACTTTTTCTTTTTCTTTATAGAATTTATCTTTGGAACTTTCAATCTGAGAAATGGCTCCGGCAAAATCTCTTATCTCCAGTTTCTTATTAATTCCGGAAAATTGTTTTTTGGAAGTTTTCATGCTGGCACATCCGGAAATTATTCCCAAAAGAAAAATAAAACAAGTTAAAAAAATAAATATTCTTTTCATATGATTTTTCTCCTTTTTGTTGAACAACTTATTAGTAACGAGTACATTAAATTTCGGTATATTGATTCTCTCCTTCCGAACTTTTCAGTTCGGAAGCCGCTAACTCCAGAAGCTTCTGCTTCTCTCAATATGGAAGTAAGAACTTTCAATTCCGGAGCAAACACTTCAAATCCTATTAGTTTCCGAAGCGGAAGCTTCGGAAAGAGTAAGTGGTATCGAGTGTAATATGTATGTATCCATTAGTAAGTTGCTCTTTTCATAAAATAGTAACTTATGCTGCTTTACCATTTTGTTTTCTTTTGTTGGACAAATTTCTTGATTTTCTTTGAATCCATCCATATTTTTTCGTTGGTCTCTACATTGATAAGTTCCATATCGACCTGATAAAATTTGACCTGTTTTCCTTCAATTGCATCAATATGAGTTTTGATGCTTCCTTTGAGCATGAAATCTGCTCCAGTTTCCGCAGCTAATCTTTTTGCTGTTTCATCTGAAGCGTAAGATTGCTGTTCCAATCTTTCATCTCTAACTTCTTTTCTTTCTTCGCTGGTAGCAACGAATTTCACCTTTCCACTGTTGATAAATTCTCTTTCAATGTCTTTTACAAAAGTGCCTGTTTGAATATGTTCTGAACTCAGGTTTCGCACTGCTCCTACAACCACTACAGGTTTTCGGTCATTATCCATTACAAAATCATTGATCCAGGAACGGCTGATCAATCCACGAATCATCTGTTCAGCTACCAATCTGGAATCCGTATCGTTCCAGCGTCCACTCAAATCTTGAACTTCATCAACAGAAACTCGAGTAACTGTTCTGGTCGATGGTCCGCAGCTTACAATCATGAAAATTGTAATGAAAATAACTCCCACTAATAAAACTTTGTTTTTTTTCATATCTCCTCCACTTTTTTTTGTTTAGAAGCAAATTTTCTATTTAAATTGTCAATCAAAAAAAGATATTTTGAAAAGTAATATTTTAAGAACCTATTTTTTTCTATGACAAGCAAAGTAAAAAGACCACTCTTCGAGCGGGATAAATTTCTAAATCTTAATTTCTAATATCAAATAAAATTCTAAATGATAAATATCAAATTAGCACCAATTTAATAATTCAAAAAACAAATACTATAAAATTACAAATAACAAATCCCGGAAAACAAATAAATTCCAAATACAAATAACGAAATAACAAACGCACAAATGCTTTGATTTGTTTTGGATTTTGAAATTTCATTAGAAATTAG
>CAYWPW010000215.1:0-1258 GCA_964460095.1 uncultured Candidatus Cloacimonadota bacterium | reverse complement strand
TTGGTAAGTTTCATTTTTCAAATGCCTAATTTGAATAACATTTATCTTTGGTATAAATAGAAAAGGCAATCAAAAGACCACCCAAAAAAATTTTCTCCATTTCTCCATTTCTCCCTTTCTCCGATTCAATTCTTTTTCCCTATTTCCATTCCCTTCTTAATTGCTTTCAGATTAGCTTCCAGGAGAGCAGGATTTTTCTTTCCTAATATTTCTCGCAAATCTTTTTCTACAGTTTCAAATTTCACGATACCGGTTTTTCCAATAATAACACCCAATGAAACCATATTCAGAACTTTTATTGAACCGATTTTATTTGCTATGGATAACATCGGAGCATAAATTTCTTCAATATCTTCCCTATCGAGTTTATCCGGACACATATCAGAATTTGCAATCATGAGTCCACCGGATTTTATCATAGGACCAAATTTATCAACCGAAGGTTTATTCAAAGCAACCAGCCAATCTGGATGAGATACTAACGGTGATGCAATTTGTTTATCACTGATAACAACAGCAACATTAGCAGTTCCACCTCGCATCTCGGGTCCGTAAGAGGGAAGCCAGGAAACATCTTTTCCTTCTTTCATGGCAGCTAAAGATAAGAATTTTCCAATCGTGAGAGCTCCTTGACCACCAAAACCGGAACAGATCAATTCGATTTTCATTTTCCTTCCTCCTCGATAGATTTATCTTTGAAAACTCCGAGCTTGAAGAACGGAAGCATATTTTCTTTTGCCCATTCAAAAGCTTTCATTGGCTCAAATCCCCAGTTTGTTGGACAGGTAGAAACAAACTCGATAAAAGTAAATCCTCTTTCCTCTTTGTTGAACTTCATAGCTTTATAAACCGCTTTTTTTGCTTTCAAAATATGTTGAGGTGAGAGAAGTGAAACTCTCTCAATATAATAAGGAGCTTCCAAAGTAGCCAGAAGTTCGCAGGCTCGGATGGGATAGCCAATATCTTTTTCATCCCTTCCATAAGGAGAGGTTGTGGTTTTCATTCCGGGCAGTGTGGTCGGAGCCATTTGTCCGCCGGTCATTCCATAAACTGCATTATTCACAAAGAAGACAGAAAAATGCTCACCGCGATTTGCAGCATGAACGATTTCAGCAGTTCCAATTGCAAGCAAATCACCATCTCCCTGATAAGTAAAAACATGCATATCAGGTCTCGCTCTCTTCATTCCAGTAGCCAGAGCAGGAGCTCTTCCATGAGCAGCTTCTGCCATATCACAATCAAAAAAATTGTAAGCAAG
>CAYWPW010000214.1:0-4163 GCA_964460095.1 uncultured Candidatus Cloacimonadota bacterium | reverse complement strand
AAATATCCTTCATCCCAGCTAAATAAATTTGAACTTTTCTTTTTGATACTTTTTTTAGATTTGAATCAGTCTTATTTTCAATACATTCAATATAATTATCCATACATTGAATTCTGTCTTTATTGTCGATTGAAAGCAAACATAAATCTTCTAAAGCACCTTTTTTGATACCATTTCCGGGCATTATAAAAATTCCGATTGAAGGATTAGATTCGGAAAACTCATTAACTTTATTTACAGGATTCAAACCGTTATTTTTAAGACAATCAAAAACACTATCTAATGCTGCTTTGTTATCGCCATCAGCATCCCTGATACATCCGATTTGTTTTACTTTATAGAATTCAGAATGTTTAACGAACAGTGGAATTTCATTTGGAAAGTTATATTTACCTCCAACAGGAAAGATCTGAATAGATTTAATATTCATAGATTCTAACAAAACATTAAGAAAAGTTACTTCGTCTTTTCCCTCTACGAGAAGTATTTTTTCTTTTTGTATTTGAATAGGCATTATCTGATCTCCCATTCACTTTCAAGAGAATTTTGGAGAAGTTTATAATCATATTCTATTACTTGATTTTTGTTTTTTTGAGTTTCAACACGGAAAAGCTTTACATCATCAAAAGTTAATTCATTACTAATTTGGACAAATGTCATTATGTTTTCCCAAGAATGAGTTGTAGCAAAAACCTGAACATTGAATAATTGAGACGCTTCAAAAATAGTTTTCCAAAGAACATTCAGTGATTTATAATGAAATCCGTTTTCAATTTCATCAATCAAGACAACACCATCTTGATTGTCATATAAAGCTAATATTATTGTTAAGATTCTATTAATCCCATCACCCATTAAACTTAAAGGTATTAAATTTTTCAGACCGATATCAGCAAATATGTAATTATTATCCAATAAAAATATTGATTTCAAATTTGGTTCAATATTTTTTAACACTTTGACAATGTCATCGGTTTTTTTTTCAAATTGTAATTTTCCTAATCTTCGAGCATTATCAAGTGGAGTAGACCTTGGTGCAAGAAAAATTCCTCTAAATTTATCTTCATAATTAGTTGGTTGTTCTAATTTAAAACTTAGTCCATTTTTTCTAATATCAGCATAATGCGAATTATAATTTCCTTTGGAAGATTTTTTAATTTCAAACTTATGATGTAACCCTTCAATTGTTGATCCATTAACAGCAGTTTGCTCTTCTTTTATTATTTCACTTAACTGTATATTTTTTTCTTTTTTTTGTGAAAAAAGTGGTGAAATGGATAAATTTCTGAATTCTTTAGGTTTTCGTCTCTCAATCTTAATCTCAATAGGGTCTTTAATATTAAAATTGTGAAAAAAAGAGCGAAAAGTAATATCATCTAATCTGTCATAATTTCGAAAAGCATTAATACGTAACGGCAGTACTGCATTTGTTGCCCCAATATTTAAAAAGATTGATTCTAAGATAGTAGATTTTCCACTATTATTGTTTCCGACTATTAGGTTGATTCTATTCAAATCTTTAATTTCAAGATTTTCAAACAAACGGAAATTTTTAATTAGGATACTCTTAATCATAATTCCTCCATTGACTCTTAAAAAGTGATTCTAAATTTTACAATGTTTTGCAACTTCATATTTCAATGCTTTATTAAAACTACTTTAGAAAATACAAAAGCATCATTTTCTAAGCGTTTTTATTGTCAAATATAAAATGAATTTTCAAAATACTAAATATTCTTTCCTAAAATAAACAGCAAAAGTATAAGTTCGATGATATAGGCAGCTATAAAAAAATGATAATTTCATAAAACTGCCGATATCTTTTCCTTCTCTAAAATATTCAGGTAAATCCGTAAAAAAAAAATGGTGGCAGGACCCAGACTTGAACTGGGGACACAAGGCTTTTCAGGCCTCTGCTCTACCAACTGAGCTATCCCGCCACACGCAAAAAGCAAAAAACGGAAATCGATTTTTAGTGTCAAGAAAAATTCCGAGCGATTATAAGCAGCTTTAGTTTTAAGAATATCAGCCTTGAAAAGGTACAAATACCGCAAAATAACACAAAGATTATTACTGAAAAAACATTAGTTTTTTATTTCTTCCCTGATTCAAAAAGAGTGCGGATTTTTTCATTCAATTTAAAATAATCTAATTTGTATAAATCAAATTTAGAATATGGTATTTGGAATCTTAAATAGTAATGTCTCTGAAAGTTCAGAGAGATTTCCATAAAGCCAAAGAATTCTGTAAGATAGATATCATTCAAATAATACTTTTCATACAAATCAAAAGGAACAAAGTTTACTATTTCATAAAAAAAATCGATATTATTGATATAAGAATAACTCTCTAAGTTTTTTATGACTTTTTGACGATATGATTTTTCGGTTATTAGATATTGTGGGGAAAACAGATTATCAGAACTTTCCAACCGGAGTTGATTGAAATAAAAATTCTCAAAAGAATCCTCACTTTTCAGAGGTCTGTGATATGAACTATCCTGGAAAGAATAGATAATTTCAGTTTCGGAATAAATAAGAAAAGGAAAGGACAATATCAAAAGAATAATAAAAATTTTCATCTTTTTCAATAAAGAATAATTTCTGCTTTTGCTTTAAATTGCTCGCGCCATTTCCGGTTTTCTTGTTCGATTATTTTGTTTTCAAATTCTTCTTTCTGGTTATAAAATTGACTCTTAGGAATTTTTTTCATCCTTTTAATATGATAGAATAACAACTGGTTTTCTGAAATTATTAAAACCGGACTGAAATATCCTTCTTCTCTTTTGGAAACATCTTCGATAATTAAACGGCTGTATTTGATGCCTGGAATTTTGCTTTCCGGGTTTAGATTTTCTGATTTTTTCCAACCTCCGAAAAAGAGTAATAACGAATCAGGATTTGTTCCTCTAATAATATCATTTTTAAGTTTTTTCACGAATATTTTGGCATTATCAAGTTGGTTTTTATGAAAAAATGTCTCTTTTATTTTTGATAAGGTTTGCTCAAATGTCATCTGTTTTGAGAATTTCTTTCTTAATAGAAAAATTACTGCATAACCATTTTCAGCTTCAATTATACTACTGTATTTTTCATTTCTCCATATTTGAAGCAACTCTTTTTTGTGTTTGCTCATTGAACCGATTTTATCAAATTCAAGGTCAGCATTTTGAAGTGAAGTTTTAAAAATATATTTATCATTTGCAAAATGGTAAGATTGAGAAAAATAACTTGTGGAATCAAAAACTGTTTTTGCAGAGTTGTACGCGATACTATCAGCAATTTCGAGTTTTAACTGTTTTGAAATTTCTTCTTTTACATCTCCAAAACTTAATATTCCAGCAGGATAATCCTGAATTTTAAGGAAAATAAACCAGCCATCATCATAATGAATAAAATCGGTATAAGAATTATCCTTGGTGTTTTGAAGTGCAATTCTAATCTGCTGCGGTAAATTTTTATAACTTATTATTTCATTTTGAGGTAAATCATTTTGAAAGCTGAAGCAAAATTGCAAGATGGAAAAATCAACTTCATTAGAAATGTATTCTTTCATTTTGTTTGAAGGTTGTTTCAAAAAGATATATTCATATTTTACAGAATGATCGCGATACAAGGAATTTTCCTGGAAACGGTTATAAATTTTTTCTTCCGGAACTTTTAAAGTATCAATTTCAAAAGGAAAAAAAACTACTCCAAGCTGCAAACTATCCGGACTAATAAAATTAAGTTTATTCTCTTCATAATATTCTTTGTATTCTTCAGATGAAGTTTGAAAACCTTCAACCTTGTTTTGAATCTGAAATTTGATATCTTCGAATCTGGGAATAAATTCTGGAAAGAGAGAAATTATGTTGAAAAAGTAGTTGCAGCCATCATATTCAAAGAAACCGTAATGTTTGTTTTGATTAACCTTTTTTTTCAGAATTTCATTGATCGGCTCATTATTTATGAATTTATAAAGATAGATGATATTGGTCGTTCTTTTAAGTTTGTATTTTTTAACGATATTATTTAATTCATTTGAATTTGAGAAATTTTTTCCAATCAAAGATTCAATTTTTTGAATGTATTCATCTTTTGAACCTGTAAAGAAAAAGCTTGGCTTTGTGATTTCAATAACATTTACAACTGCCGCAGGAACAATGAAATTATCTATGTTCT
>CAYWPW010000213.1:0-4168 GCA_964460095.1 uncultured Candidatus Cloacimonadota bacterium | reverse complement strand
CTTCCTGAGCCATTAGAGGACGAAATAGATACAGAAGGCTGCTGGATTCAATTGCCAGATAATGTAGTAATGGCGCTACAAGCAACCACAGAACAAAGCACTACTAAAACAGCACGATTTAATTATTTCAAGGCCATGGCACACAGTGTGAAATCTGCAGCTGAACTCAAAGTGATGGCAACATTTACTGATATGGGGGGGGACGATTTTGTTTTTAAAAATGAGAAAGAACAATCACAATTTAAAGCAATCATTTTATACGACCAGTATCCCGGAGGTTTGGGATTTTCCGAAAAAGCATTTGAACATATTAAAGAAATAATCAAAAATGCTGTTTATTTAGTAAGAAATTGTCGCTGTAAGACAGGTTGTCCGGCTTGTGTTGGTGATTATAGGATTGACAAGAAGATAATATTATGGGCTTTGGAAAACCTTTTTGTTGAGACGAATCCACCCAAAGATCTTATCATTCCTGAAGAACCAAAGATCGAACAGATTGAATATGAATATACTTGGGATAAAATTGTAGAAGACTGGATGGATTTGGTTGAAAGAATGAAAAACTATAAAATGTTTGGCGCTAATTTTCTGAGTACAGCAAAGAGTATCAGTGTAGAAAATACAAGTTTAATTTTGTACTTTCCGATAAGTGCTGTAAAAATAGCAGACAAGGACGAAATAAAACAAGCTATAAATAATAGTCTGGCGCAGTTTATGAGGTTGCCTAAAGGATTTTCTCTTTCTTTTAAAAGTATAGACAGTACCAATGAAAACCGAAAGCATTTTAAATTGATGAGACACTTCAAAGGCAACAAAAAGTGATATGGATTTAAAGAAAATATACCAAAAACTGCGTGAAAGAAAAACTAAAAAATCAAGTGGATTTTCCACACCTTCTTCCGACCTTGAAAGTTCGATTTCCCCTGATATTGATTATACTGAATCCAGAATAGAACCAGAAGAAATTTCGGAAGATTATAGAGACATTCTTGAAGAAATCAAGTTACGAAATTCAATGCTTTATGAATCTATCAAGAAACTCAATAAATACCAGCAAAAAGCAATATTTACAAATAATAAAAAGACTCTTGTAAGCGCAATGGTTGGTAGTGGAAAGACAACTGTATTGGTTCATAAAGTTCTTTATCTTCATTTTATTAAGAAAGTCCCTTTAGATAGGATGGCAGTGCTTACTTTTACAAATAAAGCCGCCAATGTGATTAAAGAAAGAATTATGACATTTTATATGCAAAGTAATGATTGTGCCCCCGATTTTTCTTTATTTGGCACTTTCCACTCAGTCGCAAGAAATATTCTAAAGAATAGCAATAAGTTGACAGACTTGGGCTACACATCAGATTTTACAATAATGGATGAAGATGAAAAAAAAGAATTTTATTTAAGAATAGCAGATGAACTTTATTTAAATGTCAAATATAGAAATAAAATTAACAAGAGAATTGAACGCTATTTAGACAATTTGTCAAAAGCAAAACAGCAAAAAACATTATATGGTAACATGAAAAATGAAGATGATCTTAAAAAACTGGTTGAAATCGGATGTGAAAGAAAGAAGCAAAACAATGTTATGGATTTTGACGATCTTATAAATAACGCTAACTTTGTATTATCCCACCCAGAAAGTAATTTTCATCCCGAATGGATCGTAATTGATGAATTTCAGGATTGTAATTTTAAACAGATTGAGATGATCATGAACATGGCAAATGACAGCACATTTATTTTTGCGGTAGGTGATGCCAATCAACTAATATATACTTGGCGAGGTAGCGATCTGTCTATTTTTTACGATTTCAAATTGAATGAATGTAAAGAGCATAGCTTGCCAATTAATTACCGTTCAACATCCAGTATTTTAGATGTCGCGAAATTTTTAATATCATACGATACAAAAGAATTGCGTGGCACAAGAAAATTAGGCTCACCTGTTTTTCTTATAAACCATTATGATTCAAACCAAGAAGCGATATACCTTGCAAACACTATAAAAATTTTAAGCAGAAAAGGTGTGCCGTTTCGAGAAATTGCTATCCTTTTTAGAACTAAACGACAATCGCAAATTTTTGAAACCGTTTTTGAAAGAGAAGCTATACCTTTTGAAGTAAGTACCAGACAAACATTGCGAAATATACCATCTTTGCATTGGTTAACTCAATTATTAAAAGCTTGCCTAAACAAGCAAGACATAAATTCTATTTATGACGCCATTTGTAATGAGAATTACGGAATTGTTGAACCATCAAACGCACTTCTGAAGAAATACAAAGCATCGATGGATAAATCTGACGCAAGGACTGACCTTGAAAAATTTATAGAATGGCTTTCTACTAATATTAATCACGGGGACGACTTTTTAAACTTTGCAACCAAAATGTTACAATTTGTAGGCTGGCTTAAAAATAGAACTTATAAAGAAATTCCAAATATTTTTGATTATTTTGAGCTGTCGACAAATTTAAGGCCCACATCAATTAATTATTCAAAAGATGTTGGACTTGTTAAAAAATTTTTAGAAGAAGTTTCTAAATATGTACAACTAAGTTACGATACTGATATTAAATCATCTTTTCTTGCAGCCATTAGCGAAATGAGCCTGGGAGGTTATCAAACAATTGGAGAAACTATTGACCCAAATAGTGAAAAAGTAAAATTACTTACTATGCATTCAGCAAAAGGGCTGGAATTCAGATATGTATTTATAAGCGGTGCAAATAATGGATTAATTCCATTGAAATATGCAAACATAACTGCTGAACAGATAGAAGAAGAAAAACGACTTTTTTTTGTGGCAATAACTCGTGCAAAGGATTATTTGGAAATTTCATATCATACTGAACCAGAAGGATGGAATTCTTCTCCTGAACCATCAATTTATCTCAACGAAATACCGAAAGATTTATTGAAATCTAAACAAGCAAAAAAAATTATAGGGGAAGATATTAAATCTGATAATAAAACTGTTGATAAGGTTGGTCAGTGGTATAAGGGGGAAATTATAAAACATCCCAAATACGGAACAGGTACAATATCTAAAATTAGTAAAGCAAATATTGTCTGCGATTTTGAAAAGTTTGGAGAAAAATCTTTTGCGATAGACTTTTTACCTATATTACCGGTTGAAATTGGTTAACGGTTGAATACACTTGACCAAGGATAGCAAGCGAACAGATAAATATGCATAACCTGGGGGAAATATGCCAAATTTTTGTCCAAAATGTGGAAAAATATTAAATAACAATCCAAATTTTTGTCCAGAATGTGGCTATGAATTATCAAAAAATTCGATTGATGGTTCTATTGTATCTAAAACAAGTGAATCCGATGATCAAAAATTTAAATCCTTTATTATGGAACATTATAAAAGCATGCCCGATATGGAAGTGTTCCATATCCTTGATTTATTAGAGGATTCAATGTGTGATTATGATAGGTTGATGCATTCTGCGAAGACAGGACTTGAGCCAGTTAAAAGACATCTTAAAGAAATAGATAATTTCACTAATCTATCTCCAAGTGGGAGAAAGCAAAGAATTCATATGGAAATGCGATATTAGCGATGATAAAAATGATAAATTGTGTTATTTCGTCTGGTATTACAAGTAATATTACAACTCAACATCAGAGAGATGACATTCAACGGAAGATAGACGAAGCTGCAGAACACATGGGCAAATTTGATGAACACTTTGACAGGTTCCAAGAAATCTTTAAGTCCCTTTTTTAAAGTATTACTTATCAATATGGAGTAATTTTTGCTTTTCAGAATGGTTCTACCATATCCCGAATGTGGGACGCTGCCACTATTACACTATTCATCTCTGTCGATTGTCAAAACAAATCCAATATATTATGAAAGACCTTGGCCTCCGGGACGTTCGTGCAGAACGTTCATAGCCCCAAAACAATGTCAAGAATGAAGACCTGATAGTTTTCCGAGGTTGACGGTTCCCTTGCCGTATTTTTTTGTTTTGAACTTTGAGATCTTTCGGCTTGTTCAGGTTAGGCCTTCATGATTTTTATGATTCGTTCATCCATGCAAGAACGCAGAAAGGAATTCATCGGCTTCTGATCACCGGATTCGTAAAAAGCCAGCATCAGTTGATTAAATTCTAACTGTCTCTTGGCAGGAAGATTAATCGCAGGATAC
>CAYWPW010000212.1:0-4201 GCA_964460095.1 uncultured Candidatus Cloacimonadota bacterium | reverse complement strand
GAGAGAGAAAAATCAGTAATATTGGATAGCTCACCAACACTTATAGCGTATCAAAATATGGAACATGAGATAATTTGGGTTAATCAAACTGCATGTGATTCTGTGAATAAAAAGTTTGATGAATTGATTGGTAGAAAATGTCATGAGATCTGGGAAGGAAAAAAGGAAGTATGTAAAGGATGTCCCGTAGATGAAGCCTGGAAAACCAGAAAAATAGTGAGAGGAGAACATACCACCTCGGATGGGCGCTGTTGGTCAATAATTGGAAGCCCTGTCATTGATGGCCAGGGGAAAATAATCGGAGCAGTGGAAACGAGTCTTGACATCACCGAGCGCAAGCAGGGGGAAGAAGAATCAAAAAGTTCTGAAGAAAGATTAAAAATCTTATTTGAATCTGCGCCGGATGCTATTTATCTGAGTGACCTTAAAGGAACTTTCATTGATGGAAACAGAGCTGCTGAAGATTTAATGGGATATAAAAAAGAAGAACTGGTTGGAAAAAGTTTTTTAAAACTTAAACTATTATCTGGGAAAGAATTACTTAAAGCATCAAAGCTTTTGTTGAAAAATCTTCAGGGCAAAGGAACAGGTCCTGATGAGTTAATTTTGAATCGTAAAGATGGCAGTCAGGTTACAGTGGAAATACTAACCTATCCTGTGAAAATCAAAGATAAAACTATGGTAATGGGTATAGCTAGAGACATCACCGACCGCAAACGAGCAGAAGTTGCACTGCGTGAAAAAAGTCTTAATTTAAATGAAAGAGTGAAAGAGTTGAATTGTCTTTATGAAATTTCCAATCTGGTTCAGACACCGGTTATTTCTGATGATGATTTCTTTCAGGAAGTTGTAGATCTCATACCTTCAGGGTTCAGATATCGAAAAATAACCGTTTGCTGCCTAATTGTAAATGAGAAGGAATACAAAACCCGGAACTTCACAAAAACCGACTGGAATATCTGCAAAGATATCATTGTAGAAAAACGTATATCAGGATCGATTGAAGTCTATCAGTTGAAAAAGTTACCGGATCTAGTTAACGGACAATTCCTAAAAGAAGAAAAGGATCTAATCAAGGCGATTGCGGAGCGATTGGGACACATTATCGAGCTCAAGCAGGCAGAGAAAGAATTGAGAGAGAGAGAGATTCAATTCAGAGCGCTTTTTGAGAATATGAGCAACGGCGTAGCTGTTTACGAAGCAGTAAACAATGGTGCTGATTTCATTTTCAAGGATTTCAACAAAGCTGGAGAACGAATAGATCATATAAAAAAAGAAGATATTTTAGGAAAAAGTTTGCTTGAAATATATCCAGGTGTAAAAAAACTCGGTCTATATGAAATTATTCAAAATGTGTGGCAAACAAGTAAACCAGAAACTCTTCCCGATTCATTTTATGAAGACAACAGAATATCAGGCTGGAGAGAAAACTTTGTCTATAAACTGCCTTCGGGAGATATAGTGTCAGTTTTTTCCGACATCACAGAGCGCAAGCAGGCGGAGGAAGCTTTGCGAGTTTCATTGACAAAGTACAAAACGTTGTTCGATAATTTTCCGATGGGAATTACTGTGGCAGATCAGAATGGTAAAATAGTGGAAAGTAACGCCATGTCAGAAAAACTTCTTGGTTTATCACAAAAAGCCCAATTGGAACATAAAATCAGCGGAGAAGAATGGCGAATAGTACGTCCCGATGGCACACCCATGCCAGCAGAAGAATATGCCAGCGTTCGTGCGCTTAAGGAAAAATGTCTGGTTGAAAACGTAGAAATGGGCATCGTTAAAGCTGAGGGCAACATTACCTGGATCAGTGTCAACGCCATTCCGCTATCTATAGAAAATTACGGTTTGGTGATCACTTATAGCGATATCACAGACCGTAAACAGGCAGAAAAAATAAAAGAGACATTATTCAATATCTCCAGTGCCCTGAATGTAAATGATGAAATGCATATGCTCTATAGCAAGATAAGAGCATTTCTAGGAGAGATCGTTGACACGACGAATTTCTACATTGTGTTGTATGATAAAGAAAATGAATCAATCTCATTTGAGTATTATGAAGATGAAACTTTTGATAGAAAAGGTTACCTTCCTGCAGGAAGAAAATTTAGCAAGGGATTAACTGAGTATGTAATTTCATCCTCCAAGCCTTTGTTGGCTACTAAGCAAAAGCAAGATGAATTAGCAAAACAAGGTAAGATTGAAGTAATAGGAGCTCGTTCTGAGATCTGGCTTGGAGCCCCTCTCAAGGTTGAGAATCAGGTTATTGGCGCTCTTGCGGTTCAAAGCTATGATGACCCAAACCTGTATTCTGAAAAAGATATTGAAATTCTAACCTTTATCTCAGAAGAAATAGCTATTGCCATTAAACATAAACAAGACGAAGGGGAGATTTTAAAATCCCATGAAGAGCTGAAAGAACTTCATAAAAATCTTCAAAAGAAAGTTGATAATACGATTGAAGAATTAAGAGATAAAGATCATATTCTTATCCAGCAATCGCGTCATGCAGCCATGGGAGAGATGATCGGAAATATTGCTCATCAGTGGCGTCAACCTCTTCAAGCAATTGCTGGAATCATTCAAAATTATGAAGATGCTTATGGGGATGGAACTCTTGATATGGCATATATTGAAAAACACACAGATTTAATAATGGATATTCTCACTGATATGTCCAGAACCATCGATGATTTCAGGTATTTCTTCAAACCAAATAAAATAAGAGAAAATTTCAATATAAAAGATGTCATTCTTAAAACCCTCAAGTTTTTAGAAAGCAGCTTCAAATTTAACAATATTGATGTTTCTCTCGATTTAGAAGATAATTGTATTATTGAGGGTTTCACGAATGAATATTCGCAAGTATTGCTGGTTATCTTCTCCAATGCCAAAGATGAGCTTATAGAGCGACAAATCAAAGCTAAGCAGATTACCATCGTTTTAAATAAAATTGAGGATAAATTTGTTGTGCAAATTTCTGATAATGCCGGTGGAATAACCAAAGAAGTTCTTCCCAAAGTTTTTGATCCCTATTTCACAACCAAAGAACAGGGCAAAGGAACCGGAGTTGGTTTGTATATGGCAAAGATGATAATAGAGAAAAATATGGATGGTAAATTAACAGCGAGAAACTTAAAAGACGGAGCTGAATTCAGGATTGAGGTTTAGCGGGATTCGGAGTAAAAGTTTAAACTTTCCGAAACCTATCTTTATTCTGTTTCTTCATAAGAGATTTCGGAAAGATATACCTAGAACAGAATAAATCAAAACCGTGAAACTTCTTGACA
This sequence comes from uncultured Candidatus Cloacimonadota bacterium, assembly GCA_964460095.1. Taxonomy (GTDB): domain Bacteria; phylum Cloacimonadota; class Cloacimonadia; order Cloacimonadales; family TCS61; genus JABMPU01. Next base: position 908 of record CAYWPW010000212.1, on the reverse strand, counting down.
GGTTTCGTTGAAATTACGATCGTACTGCAAATTTTTCAGATTTTTCAGGAGGAATATATGAAGAAAGAAATCATTATTTTCATTTTATTATTATCATTAATTCAAGTTGTTAATATCAGCGCTGCTACAGATACCTGGACGATCAAAAATACCTGTGACCTATATTGGAAAACATTCACTTCCCGGGATGGTGTGAAGATGGAAACAGGTAAAAAAGTGATGGAAGGCACAATTGTAACTCCTTTAGCCAGAATTACATTGAAGTATTTAAAAATCAAATTACCTACAGGAGAAATTGGATATGTCGATTACCTTAACATTGTTGAATCTAACCTGCTGATAAATAAAAAAGAAATCGATTTTGTTTTTGGTGACCACTGGATTCTTCGTGCCAGGGATGACCAGAAGAAGACATTGCCAATTGGTACAGAAGCATATTACTTGGAAACACAAAAAAATGGTGGTATCTATAAAGTTAGATTAAAAGATGGTACAATCGGTTGTGTTATTCGTGGACATATGCTACCAAAAATATTTGATGATGTACCGGAAGTACATCAAACCAATAATGATATCTATCGCTATGACAAAGTTGTTCAAAAATTGGAGCATATGACAAGTGAGCAGGTTTTAGAGGAATTTGGTGAACCAAGTGCTTTTGTATACTTAGAGAATAATAAAGCGGAAGCTTTTTATCGTTACATAATAGCAGTGAAAGATAAAAAACGTTATGAAGATATAAAATTTCATTTTGTTAATGATAAAGTAGTAAACGTGGAATTATTGGGCAATGGGAAAAATAAAATTGTAGAAAAACTTCCATTTGCTAATTTTGTACATGGATTCGATTTCAATAAACTCGCTGCCAGAGATTACTTCATGAAAAAAAATACAAAAAAAAATTTTTT
>CAYWPW010000211.1:0-4240 GCA_964460095.1 uncultured Candidatus Cloacimonadota bacterium | reverse complement strand
CTGTCATCAATTCCAAAATTCACAAAAAAATATGGAGAAGACGAATTTTTCAAAGCTTTGTATTCGATGTGATTTCCATCAAAGTATTTAATCAGAAATTCATAATTTCTTTTCAATTTTATTCTGATTTCATCCGCTGATTTTAATCCTTCTTCAGAAAGAGCTTTAACAGCAACTTTCTGAGATAAAAAGGGTGCACAAGTGCAGATGTATTGATGAGCTGTAATAATTTTATCGATCAGATCTTTTTGATGAGAAGCAACCCAGCCAAGTCGCCAGCCGGTCATACAATGAGATTTAGAAACTCCGGAAATTACAATTACATTTTCAGTTAATTCTAAGAAAGAAGGAGTTTTTTCATTAAGAAATAAATCACGATAAATTTCATCAACGATTATGAGAAGGTTATGTTTATTACAGGTTTCTAATATAAATTCAATTTCTTTATTTGAAAAACTTATTCCCAAAGGATTGGAAGGATTATTCAGTAAAACAGCTTTTGTTTTTAGGGAAATTCCATCCAAAAATGATTTTTTATCGAGCTTAAAATTATGCTGAGGATCGAGATCAAAATAAACAGGGATCCCATATAACATCTCAATAATGGAGCCATAAGCAAGAAAACAGGGATTTGCCAGAAGCACTTCATCTTCAGGATTTAAAATGCTGGCAAGAGTCGCATAAACAGCTTCTTCCGCTCCACAGGTTACACATACGTTTTCAGCAGGAATGGCATTTTGATAATAATTTGCAATTGCTTCTCTAAGTTCAAAAAGCCCGGCATTTGGAGTGTAACGAATATTTCTGTCATCCAGGATTTTTTTGGCATATTCGCATAAAATTTTCGGTGTGGGAAATTGAATTTCTCCCAAACCAAAATTGATTGAGTTTTTTGGAGCTGAATCAAATATTTGTCTGATTAACGATTTTTTAATATTCTTCATTATTCCTTTTATATATCTCGTCGCATACCCTCTCGTAGCATAGCTCCAGCTATGCGACGAAGAGAGACGAAATTTATCTCAACGCTTCCTCAAGCGTTATTGAGGTCTCGCTCTTTTCATCACGATATTTGATGATGATAGGACAATAAACAGAAAAATCTGGATTGGATTTCAATGGACGCGAACCGGAAACAACAACAGCTCTCTTTGGTATTTCAACGGCGTTTTTATCTCCTTTTGGTAAAAAGCATTTATTTACAGCGTCATAAACCGGAGTTCCAGCAGTAATTATTACTCCCGGAGCAATGATTGCTTTTGATTGTACAATAACACCTTCATAAATTCCGCAATTTCCTCCAATGAAAACATCATCTTCGATGATTACCGGATTTGCACCAATTGGTTCGAGAACACCTCCAAGTTGCGAAGCAGCACTGAGGTGAACATTTTTTCCCACTTGAGCACAGCTTCCCACCAGAGCATGCGAATCGATCATTGTTCCGTCATCCACGTAAGCACCCACATTCACATACATAGGTGGCATCATAACTACGTTCATGCCAATGAATACTCCATCCCGAACTGAAGAACCACCGGGAACAAGACGAACATTTATTTTTGTGGAAAGATCTTGAAGCGGGAAAGTATCTTTATCCAGGAATGAATTCATTTTCACGATTTTTCCCATTTTGAATCCAATGAGAATTCCTTTTTTTACCCAGGTATTTACGAGCCACTTTCCTTCAATTTTTTCAGCAGCCCGGATTTTACCTTTGTTCATCTCATATTTAAATTCTTCAAAGATTTTACGATCTGCATCAGAAAATTTATCTTTTTCCCATAATTTTAAGATTTTTTCTTTAAGATTCATTGAGTCTCCTTTTTTTTCATGTCAATGTGGAGTCGGTGAGTCCCTCGCCGTATTAAGCCAACGGAGTCGGCTACTCCAAAATCTGTCTCAATTTTTCAGGTGGAATTATCAATTTTGCCGACAGTGTAGGCGAAATCTTATCAAGTGTATTGATTTCAGAATTTCTTTTATTAGATTGTGCCGACACTGTAGGCACTTTTCCTTCGAGAAATCGAATTTGTGATACAAGTTTAGGAGATTTCGTCAGTACTGTGGACGAAATTTGAGGATATGTCCGATAAAATTCTATGTAATTATAAAGTTGTCTTTTACCGGTATTTGAAATTTTTAAGCTCATTAATTTATTAGATAATTCAAGAAGCAGGTTTTCTCCGTATTTTGCGCGATCGATTCCGTGTAATTTAAATTCGGAAATATAGAATCCAATCAACCAATTTCTTATTGTCAGGTTAACATTTACAGCTTTTATAGATTGTATTAATAAATTGTGATGTATGTCTCGAATACTGGAAACCAGATCTCTGAAAGTTAGTTTTGTATTTTTCATTTATTTTACTCTTTTTTTTCTCTTTTTTCTTTTTTAAATATACTTTCGCTCATCTCAATACTTTCCTAAAAACTTTTCTGTATAAGATTTTTCTCATTCCCAAATTGTATTTGGGAATGCAATTGAACTAAAAGTTTCACTTTGTATTTCATACTTCCAAATTATCTAGTTTAATAATCTCTTTCCCTTCCCAATCTTTATTACATGCAGAGCTGTATTTCCAACATTCTGGTTTATTTACAAGTCCTCTTTTTACAGGATTATAATGGATGTATTCAATTTTTTGATTTAGTATTTCGTTTGAAGACATAAATTGCGGATGAAATCCTTCCTGCCAAACTTGATATGAACTGTCTTTTTTATATCTTTTTTTATAGAAGCGTAATTGATTTATAAGCCATTCTTTTTTATCTGTTTGGAGTTGTTTAATGATTTCTTGAGCAGTAAATCTTTTTAATGATAACATTATATTAGATAATTTATGACCTAATGTTATTAAGTGAAAATGATTATTCAGAATTACATAATAAAAGATTTTCATTCCTTTTTCTTTTTGGCAGAATTTAAGAGCATTTATTAAAATATAGAAATAATTCTCGTTTGTGAAAACCGGTATCATCTCGACAATGGAAGAACTTATGAAATAGATACCATTTTCATCGATTACTTTATATTTGCTTCTCATAATATTTCTCTCTTGTATTTCTCATTCCCAAGTTGCCAGCCTGTGTGAAAACAGTAGCCCGTCACTCCGTGACGGAAAAGAGAACTCGATATTTCACTCCTAATGAACGATCTCGAATCGAGGAGACAATTTGAGTTCTATAAATCAGCAAATATTTCATTTTCACACAGTCTGTGCATTTGGGAATGCAATTGTGTAAAAGTTTTACTTTGATTATTAGCTCCCTTCTTTTTGATGTTCATTACCTGCTTCGTACTTTTTTCAAAATGAAATTTTTCGTCCAATTGTGTTCCCAAATGGAATTTGGGAACAAGAAGAACAAGAAGGCAACAAGAAAATTCTATTCATATTCGATTAATACTCTTTCTTTATCTTCATAAATAAAAGTTGGAGTTTGCTCTCTATCCAGAAAACCTGCGGTTTCAGATACATTCTGAAGAATATAATTTTCCAATTCACCTATTGTGATTTGTTTGTCTGCATTTATATCTGCATTTCCTTGAAAACCTTTCAGTAAGAAGTAAGTGAAAAGTCCGTGTTTCTTTTCGGGCCAGGCAGATGAAATCTCCTTTCCACTTGTTGCAGAAAATACTGTGATGCCATGTGCAACAGGACCTTCCACTTCTATCATTATTGGTCTTGCATCTGCAAGCAGCATTTCGTTTTCTCTGTTTGCTCCGCTGAAACAGGCATCCAGAAAAACAGTTACAGACTTTGCTTTCAGGTCTGCTAAATTTGCATAAATTTCATCCATTTCATAACCTGTCTGTGATGCATAATTCGGGTCACCATCATAAGGTATCAGGTAAGCTTTGTTTTGTTTGATTTCAGGTGCTCCATGACCTGCATAATAAAAATAAATTTCTGTTTTCCCTTGTTTCACCCGTTTATCTAACCAGCCGTCTTTAGAGAATACTTTATAGAATTCTGCTTTTGTAACATTTTCATTGGTTTTAAAATAGATATTGCTATTTTTAATTCCCAGAGTTTTCTCAAAGTACTCTTTTACAAAATTTGCATCCCGATGAGCAAAACTGACATCCGAAACATTTTTATAGTTTTCAATTCCAAAGATTATAGCGAGAGCGTTTTCATTTGTTTTTGATATTTGAGGAATATTTTGTTCGATGTCTATTGAAAGGTCTTCACCAAATTCCAGGTCACCAAAATCTTTATCGATTCCCGTGACAACA
>CAYWPW010000210.1:0-4286 GCA_964460095.1 uncultured Candidatus Cloacimonadota bacterium | reverse complement strand
TAATTCCTCGTTTCTAATTTCTAATTCCAAATATAATTGTAAAGGAGGTTTTTTAGTGGATTATCTGTCACAAGCAATGGATTCGGGAAAAAGTTGTTTACAATAAAAAGTGAAAGTAATAAAAGTTGATTTAAAACTGGATATAAGGAGTTCCAATGCCCTGTTTCTACACTCCGGAATTAAAAGAACAAGATGCAGAAATTACAATCTCAGGTGAAGGATATCATCATATTATCGATGTTTTCAGAAAATCAAATGGAGCTGAAATTCTGCTAACCAATGGAAATGGATTGTTAGCAAAAGCAAAAATTTTATCAATAAACAAAAAGAATTTAACGGTTTCAATACTTTCGATCAATAAGAAAAAGCAATCTCAAACCAAAATCGCAGTTGCCTTTTCTATCTTAAAAAATAAACATGATTTTATGATTATTGAAAAACTTACTGAATTGGGAATTAAAGAATTTTTTCCTATCTTTACAGATAGGACTATCAGAAAACCATCAAAAAACACAACCATAAAATTTAAGAAAACTGCTGTTGCTGCAATAAAGCAGTGCGATAATGCATTTTTGCCAAAAGTTAATATCACAACCAGCTTGACAGAATTTTTAGAAAATATAAAAGAAAATTATAAACCTGTCGTTGCCTTGGAAGCGGGAGAAAACAGACAGCTTTGGGAAGTTTTAAGTTCATTAAATGAGGAAAATATTTGTTTGATTATCGGTCCGGAAGGTGGTTTTACTTATGAAGAAATTGAGATGTTCAAGAATAAGAAAATCCGAACATTCAGTTTGGGAAATCATATTGTACGAGCGGAAACTGCAGCGATTGCTGCTTCTGCACAATTAGTAGGATATTTTCTTAAGGAAAATCCGGAATATTATTAAAAAAATTCAGGAGGAAATTATGGAAAAGAGCGAAAGCAAAGTAACAAAAACTGTTAGAGAAGGTGTAATCAAAGCCTATGATATAGGTGAAGACATTGTTCATGCTGTTGGTAGCATCACCAAAGAAATCATCAAAACATCAAAAGATGAAGAACTTACAACCAAAGAAAAAGTTCAATCTTTGGCAAAAGAAGCTTTGGAAGGAGCAAAACAGGGAGCAAAAGCAGTTCAATCTGAAAGTAAAGAATTTGCACCGAAAGCCGGTAAAGCTATTTTTGAAGCGATTAAGTTTTCTGCTCCTAAAGTTGCCCACTTTGCTAAAGAAGCTTTCACAGGAATTTACGAAGGCGCCAAAAATGTTTATGAAACTAAAAAAGGTGAAATAAAGGAAAAAGAAGAATAGCAAAAATTTCTCAAAATCTTCCCATCAATTGTATGAAAATCACTCGACCAACTTTGCTTTTAGATAAAGAGAAGTGTCGGAAAAATATTCAGGAAATGGCTTTAAAAGCCAGAAATCATAATCTGAGATTCCGTCCGCATTTCAAGACTCATCAATCTACCGCGATTGGTAAATGGTTTAAAGATTTTGAAGTAAATTCTATTTCGGTATCTTCTGTTGAAATGGCAGTTTATTTTTCCCAAAATGGATGGAATGATATCACTATTGCCTTTCCTTTCAATCAATTAGAAATCGATGAAATTAATAAATTAGCTCAACAAATTAACTTAAATATTCTTCTGATTTCTTCGGAATCCATAGAATTTTTAAAGAAAAATTTAAGGAACAAAATTGGATTTTACATCGAAATTGATACAGGTTATCACCGCTCAGGGATTCGATCTGAAAATATTAATGAAATTGATTCGATTTTAAATCATTCTAAAGATATTTCATTATTAGATTTTAAAGGTTTTCTAACTCATTCAGGAAATTCATATCATGCAAAATCACAAAAAGATATTTCGCAAATCCATCATGAATCTCTCCAAAAAATGACAAAACTGAAATACGAATATTTATCTCAATTTCCCCAATTGGAGCTCTCGATAGGAGATACTCCTTGCTGCAGTACGATGAATGATTTTATAGGGATTGATGAAATCCGTCCCGGTAATTTTGTTTTTTATGATATCATGCAGCATAATCTGGGTTCATGTTCAATCGGGCAGATTGCAGTTGCTCTTGCCTGTCCAGTTGTTGCTAAAAATCAAGAATTAAACGAAATCATAATTTACGGAGGAGCAGTTCATCTTTCCAAAGAATATATTCTGCAGAATGGTTCGAAGTGTTTTGGATACATTGTCAGATTGAGAAAAAGTGGTTGGGAAAAATCTCTCAAAAATACTTTTATAACTTCTCTTTCGCAAGAACATGGAATCATTAAAACTACAGATGAAGAATTTGATAAAATCAATATTGGAGATATCATCGGAGTTTTACCTGTTCATTCTTGCTTAACTGCAAATTTAATGAAACAGTATTTAACTTTGGATGAAGAAATTATCCCTCATATGCAAAAAAAATGCTGAAATGCTGAAATGCTAAAATACTAAGAGCTAAATATGTTTATAGATTACGCAAAAATTAGAGTTGAATCCGGTAAAGGTGGCAATGGCTGCGTCAGCTTCCGACGTGAAAAATTTGTATCTAAAGGCGGTCCTGACGGTGGTGATGGAGGAAAGGGTGGAAATGTAATTGCAGTTGGAGATGAAAATGTAAACACCTTATTGGCATATCGTTACAATCATTTCTACAAAGCAAAGAATGGCAGGAACGGAATGGGTAACAACAAAACCGGAGCCGGTGGAGAAGACATCATTCTTACATTTCCTTTGGGAACCGAGATTTACAATATTACCCATGGAGAGAAAAGTAAAATTGCTGAGATCACTCATCATAACGAGAAAATCGTGATTGTCAAAGGTGGGAATGGCGGTAGAGGAAACACACGATTCAAAAGTGCAACAAATAAAGCTCCACGTTTTGCCAAGCCCGGAGGAAACAGCGAATATTTTGAATTGGAATTGAACTTGAAATTGATGGCTGATATCGGTTTAGTAGGTTTTCCCAATGCCGGAAAATCTACTCTTTTAAGCGTTGTTTCCGAAGCTCATCCCAAAGTTGCAGATTATAGATTTACAACTTTAAAACCTACTTTAGGGGTTGTTCATATTGGAGATTTTGAAACTTTCGTGATGGCAGATATTCCCGGTTTGATCGAAGGAGCTCACCAGGGTAAAGGTTTAGGAGTCCAGTTTTTAAAACACATTCAGCGAACCAAAATTCTGCTTTTTATGATCGATGTGAATTCCATTGATCCTTTTGATGATTACCAGGTTTTGAAGAAGGAACTCCATCTTTATGATCCTTATCTGGATAAAAAGCCGCATGTTATTGTGCTTAGTAAAATCGATACTATTCCGGAAAATGAAAAGATGGATTTGGTGCGAATAATGAAAGATGAATTTGAAGAAAAACTTCATGAACAGATTTTTCCGATTTCTTCGGTTTCGGGTGAAAATATAAGAGAAATGAAAAAGAAGCTTTTTAATATTCTAAAAAAATATGATAAAGAAAATTAAAGCTTGGATTAAGCTGCTTGAAACTCCTGAAATCGGGAATGCAAAAGCAATAAAATTAACTGAAATTCTGGGTGAACCCATAAATTTTATTGGTTCTTCAGCAGATAAACTTCAAGATATCGATTTCATTTCTAATACTGCAAAAGAGAATCTTGCAAGCAATGTTTTTCCCAAAGATTGGAATAGAATTGAGATTCTTATTGAAAAATATAATATCAAGTTTATCTCTATTTTAGATGATATTTATCCCTCTATTCTGAGATCGATTTTTAATCCACCGCCCTTTCTGTTTTATCGTGGAATCCTCCTAAAAGATGACTTCAGAAGAACTCTGGCAATCGTGGGAACTCGCAAAGCTAGCAATTACGGTAAACTGATGACCAGAAAAATCGGAGAAAAACTAACTTCCGCAGGTTTTACAATTGTGAGTGGACTCGCTTTTGGAATCGATACAATTGCGCATCTTTCTGCTCTGGATTGCGGAGGAAGAACTATCGCTATTCTCGGAACCGGATGTGAACAGATTTATCCACCCGGAAATAGAGAACTGGCAGATAGAATCATAGAAAATGGAGTTTTAATTTCAGAGTTTATTCCTGGTAGAAAAGCTGAACGCTGGAATTTTCCCACTAGAAATAGAGTAATCAGCGGCATTTCTCTTGGAAGTCTGATCATCGAAGGCACTAAAAGAAGTGGTGCTTTACTCACTGCCAAATTTGCCTTAGATCAGAATCGAGATGTTTTTGCTCTGCCCGGAGATATTGATAAACCACAAGCTGAAGGACCGAATTATCTGATAAAACTGGGTGC
>CAYWPW010000209.1:0-4314 GCA_964460095.1 uncultured Candidatus Cloacimonadota bacterium | reverse complement strand
AAAAAATAATTTCGAAGATAATATTAATAATGCGATTAATAAATTTCTACCTATAACTAATTCAAGTGATAATAACCTGAGTCTTGATGCAAAAATGTTTGTGGGTTACGAAAATAGTGTAATTAAAAACGATTTTTTAAAAGTCTATCTTGGCAATTATCGAGCAACTTTTGGTGAAGGATTGGTAATGGAAAATTCCGATTTTTACAGTGCTCGAAAAACCGGTTTCGGGTTCAGTAAAAGAATCACAGGAATAATCGGAGACCTTTCCAGAACTCAGGAATATGCTCTCAAAGGCTCAGCTTTAGAATATACAACTTCCAAATTCAATGCTGCCTTTTTCTTTTCCAAAGATAAAAAAGATGCTGTTGTTTTTGATAGTAATCAGGATGGAATTCTGGATGAAAATGATGACCTCTTTTCATATATCACCATGACTCGCAATTTTACAAATAATGAACTTGAACAAGCTGAGGATTATTATAATAATCATCCGAATAATGATTTTTTGATAAATATGGCTCCCAGAAAAGATGCTTTCGACGAACAAATTATCGGTGGACATTTTGAATTTTCTCCTATGATTGGAACTCATCTGGGAATTACAGGTTATGAAGCAACTTTCGATCGTGATTTTGTGATCGATAACAGTTCGGACAGTTTAAAATATTTGTTGATACGAACTTCTGAAAATGCTGATGAGAAATGGAAAATTATAAATAGTGAGATTGCAGCTCTTTATTCAACCAAGACAGGAAATTATAATAGAGATTATCGACGTGTGCTGGGATTTGATTGGAGAACTGTTCTGAATAATACTTCTATCCAGGGAGAATATGCTGAACTTTCTGTTGATGGAAAAGAACTGAAAATCGGTGATGATCCCAAAGCTCTCATTGTGAGTGCATTCAGCCAGTTTGAGAATTTTTATATTCTTTCTCTCTATCGAGATTATGACCTGGATTTTGATAATCCTTATGCACGAGGATTTTCTGAGCATGAAAAATTTGATGGGACTGTTCTGGACAGTTATGTTTATACGTTGTCTAATCCATTGATTGCAGATTTATGCAATAATTCTGCTCAAGCTCAAGCTGAAAAAGGAGTTTATTTTGAAACGCGTTACCGTTTCAGTACATATTTTACTTTGAACAGAACTTACCTGGATATCTGGGAGCGAAAAGCAGATTCCAGGAAAAGTGTACGTTTTCAAGGCGAGTTGGATTTCCGACCAATTTACAAATTGAGTTTGAGGTTGAAATATAAACATCAGCAAAACAGATATGATGATGATGCAGATAGAGCAGTATCCAAAACAAATGAAACAACAGGCAGGATTATAGCGAATCTTTCCAATTTTGATCGGATTTCTCTGGAGTATCGTTATTTAAATGTATGGGGACCGCCGTATCCATATCTTACGAACGATCCTGGTTTTGGAAATACTATTATTCAAGGCAGTTCTTTATCGCACGCAGATTATGTTTGTGTGGATTATACTCATAATTTCAATAAAAATTTAAAAGTTCAGGGTTCATTTGTTTTCTGGGATGGAAACGGTATCAGTCATTGGGATTGGGAAGATATGGAGATTGATTTTATGGGTGAAGGTGGAATGAAATTCTGGTTTGCAATTCACGACAAAATTGCTAATAACTTGTTTCTTACTTTGAAATATAAAATCAAAGATTATAAAACAAAAGAAAATGAATGGCGTGCTTGGTGGAATGAACCGCCTGATGAAGGTGAATATTATTTCCAAACAGTTAAAAAAACAGAGCAGTCAATCAGGTTGCAATTAGATTGGAAATTTTAAGTATGACAACTGGCAAAGTTGTTCAAAAAGAATCAGCTTGCACCGAAACTCTGTTTCGGTGCACAAATAAATTAATTAGAAGTGGAGGATAGATGAAGAAGTTCATAGTAATATTGTTTAGTTTAATATTGATAACTCAATTATTTTCATATTCTTTATTGGAGCGAGAAGCTGGAAATTATGTAGAGAATATCGATGCTCGTTCAGCCGCCATGGGAGGAGCTGCAATTGCAGGTGGTTTGCGGCTTTTTGATATTTCCATAAATCCGGCAAATCTTGGTTTTTTGCCTCAAAAGCTGGGAGTGCAAACATCCTTTGGAATCTTAAAAGATAATGATAATAGAAGCCTGCCAATGTATAACTTTTTCGATGGTTATATTTATGATGCTGTTTATGCTTCCAATGTAAATTATTTTGATGAATATTCTCTGGGAATATATTATAGGAAAAATATCTCAGGCATCGGAATTGCAGCAGCTTTTTTGCATAGACCATTTATCAATTTTGACAGTTATTATGAAGAAGAAGTCCGAAACGATGAGAACTCAGATTATGATAATTATCCACCGATTATTGCGAAAAACTATTTTGAAGGTGACGGAGCAATCAATTCTCTCGGATTTTATGCTGCTCTCAATTTTAAAGAAATCGCTTCGGTTGGATTTGAGATTTCCAGACTTTCCGGTGATGCTGACCTGGTAAAAAAAATCTTCTGGACTGATGAAGCAGATAGCTTAGCAACAAACAGCAATGATCTAATCGAATACAAATGGAAACTAAAAAGAGATTTTTCGGACGAAATCCTTTTTAAATTTGGAGTACAAACAAAAATCTCTAAGAGAATTAGTTTAGGATTTACTTATTCTCCAGAGATAGAATTTGATGTAGATATAAATGGCTCAATTAATGATGTTGATGTCGATTCTTTATTTTACGATTATGTTTGGGACGCTAATAACGTGATAATAGATACTTTATATTATTCAGATTATTATAAAGAAATCTACGGAACTTATAGAAATCCCACGAAATTCAGATTTGGATTTTCTTATGAACCACGGAATATAATGAGAACATATTTTAATTGCGATATCGAATTTGTAAACTGGACTGATGTAAATGCTCAATATGATGATGAAATCAATTATTACATTGGTGTCGAGCATCAACTTAAAAACAAAATTCCGCTTCGATTGGGTTTCAGGTATCAGACTACATATCAGAAAATTGATGATGATGCATTTATTTACTCAAATAAGATATCAATGCCAACTTTCACTGTTGGCTCAGGATTTAAGTTCATGAATTATTTTACATTAGATGTTTCTGCTGAGCTTTCCAAAAGAAGGTATGAAGCTCTGGATTTATTCATGGATAGTTTCTACGATCAAGATGGATTATGGGAAAATATTCAGCCCACAGATAGAGGTTGGGAAAATCCCGACACAGTCGATGAAACCTTCATAAAAATTCAAACTTCTATTAGTTTTTTATGGTAGGAAATAATGTATAAAAAGAGTTATTTGCTTATTTTTTTATTAATTGGATGCAGTTTTATTTTTGGAGAGGACTTGCTTCTGGATATCATGTTCACAAATGATATTCACGGTGGAATCGATGCTTATCTGGCTACTTTTATCAATCCGAATTTCCCTCCATCTTTAGGAGGTGGAGGTTCTGCTGCAACTTATGTTAAAGGAGTTAGGGAACTAACAGATGCAAAAACACGGGATAATTTATTATTGGATGCCGGAGATTTTTTTCAGGGTCATCCTGTGGGAACAATTAGCAAAGGTGTTTCAGTGATACAATACATGAATTTAGTAGGATATGATCTTTCTGTAGTTGGAAACCATGAATATGATATTGGTGAAGAAGCTTTGATCGAAACTTATAAGCATGCGGAATTTCCTATCTTATCCTGTAATATTGTCAGGAAAGGAACCAACGAATTGGTGGATTACGTCCAACCTTATATCATTATTGAGAAGATGGGAATCAGAATTGGAATTATCGGAGTTACAACGACTGATACAGGGCAGATGAGTTTCCCTGAAAATATCAAAAATGTGGATTTTTTACCTGCAAAACCGGAACTTGAAAAATATATAAAAATTGTGCGCAATGAGGGAGTGGATTTAGTTATCGTTGTTGGTCATCTGGGGTTACCGTATCATTGTGAACAAGCTTATGAAAACAGGTATCTTCAAAGTGACAATGAAAAGGAAGAGCGTCGTTGGGGATTTGATGCCCAGGAATTGGCTCATGAAGTTGAAGGAATAGATATTTTCTTTGCCGGACACATCCACAAAGGTTTTCCCGAGCCGTGGGAAGATCCCTTCACCCACACTCTTGTTTTTCAGGGTTGGGCTTATGGCAGCAGTATGGGTCATATTATTATTAAGATCGATGAAGAGACCAAAACCATTTCCGGTTATGAATTACCGGCAATTAGAGAAGGTGTTCTCATCACGCTTTTTGAAGATCAATTCATACCG
>CAYWPW010000208.1:0-4324 GCA_964460095.1 uncultured Candidatus Cloacimonadota bacterium | reverse complement strand
GAAAATTTCAAAACTTATACGACTTAGATTGAATAAATATTTTCCAGATTGGTAATAATAATTTCTTTTCATTAAATCAACATCTCTTGGTAAGTTAGCAAAATTTATATTAGAATTCTCTATGTTAAATTTATCAAATAAAATGTAACCTTGTACTTTAATTTGTTTATCATCTGAAGGATGTGTTGATAAAAATCCATCAACTTCTTGCTTTTCAATTAGATCTAAATTCAAATTATCACCTTTTTTTTTTTAATTCTTTCAATAATTTACTAATCATTCTCATTACTTATGACCTCTTAAAATTTGGAATAGATTTATTAACACAAATAACCCATAACATCTGTATGCTACGCCCTTCAAAAAGGTGCACATAACCAACCTATAGTTACACAAAAAAGTTGCGTAATAACTTTTTTCAGAAGGTTATCCCGCAGCTACTTTTCATCTTCAATTTCTTCAAACACCGGCTTGAAATTCTTAAATTGATCCACAGTTAAAGTATCTTGCACAAGCAATTTTTTGATTCTATCGATCTGGAGATGAATATTAAATTTCTGTGTTTCAGAGCTTATCTGGTACAATTCATTCAGCAGATACCAGCACATAAGATATTCCTGGAAATTTTCGTATATACCTGCTAAACCATCGATAATTTCAAACCTGTTTCTATGAGCTGGAAATTCCAGGTATAAACGCAGAAGCGATTTTTTTGCTTCCTCAAAATCATTAATGGAAAAATTGGCAATATAAGAAAAGAAAAGTGCATCTTCAATATAAATAGAATCATTTGAAACTATAACGGTTTTCAATAAATCTGCAGCGTGTTGGTAATCTTTAATAAAAATATCATTGATGGCAATTTTCAGTTTTATAGAAAGCACTTTATCATATTTCAAATCTTCAAGCAAAAATTTATATGCTTCATTCGCTTCTTCAAAGAGTTGATTTTCTTCATATATTTCTGCCATTGTCAGGAAAAGTTCAGGATGTTTGGATACATTATTAACTGAATCGATAATTGCTGTAATTTTCTCGATAGATTTTGTGGGTCCTAATTTTTTCACTGATTTATTAAATTCTTTTTTGGCAATTGGAATTAAATCTTCATCGTTTCCATTTATGAAAATATCAGAGAAAATGCTGGAAGAACTATCCCAATCTTTCAAACCATTATAAGCAAGTCCCTTGAAATATTTCAATGAATCCTGATAGAAAGATTCCTCAAAGATAGAATCTGCAATTGAGATAGCCAGTTCAAATTCATCTTGATTGATATAAAATTTTATCAGTTCATGTTCATAAATCAAATTTTCTAAAGTTTCAGGATAAGTTACTAATGTTTGGGAAAATAAAAGTAAACTAAAAATACTTAATATAAAAATTGATATTTTCTTTTTCATTTTTGAGTCCACTGTAAAAAGTCAGATTAAATAAACGAGAAACCGTTAAAACGGTTACTGCTTTTTTTTGTTTTATTAACCACCAACTTAAGTTGGTGGTTTATAATAAGATAGTAACCTTTAACCGATTCATCGGTTTCCAAATACTTGAAATTTTCTTTTAACATATTTCCGATTACAGCCTTTTTAGTGTAAACGCATTTTTTAATTTTATAAATCCTCTGCTGCAAAAATTGCTGCCCCCAAAGCTCCGGTAATTAAGGGATTTTCAGGAATGATTATTTCTGTTTTCAAAGCAGAAGAAATTGCTTTTTGCATTCCCATGTTTTTGGCAACACCTCCTGTGAAAACTATAGGCTCTTTCCAATGAAGCTGTGAAATCAGGTTGAGAATACGTTTGGCTACAGAGCGATGAACCGCATCAATAATCTCTGCCGGCTTTTTACCTTGAGAGATTAAACCCACAATTTCAGATTCAGCAAAAACCACACAAGTACTATTTATTTCAAGTTCATCGAATTCAAAAGTCGAAACTCGGCTCATCTCATTTACTGTCAATTCTAAAATATTTGCTACTACTTCGAGGAATCTTCCGGTTCCTGCTGCACACCTGTCATTCATCATAAAATCATATACCTTTCCATTTGAATCCAGAAGAATTGCTTTGGAATCCTGACCACCGATATCGATTACTGTTCTTGCATCCGGAAAAAGAAAGTTCACTCCTTTGGCATGACAGGAAATTTCTGTTATTCTTTTATCTGCAAAAGGAACAATATTTCTTCCGTAGCCCGTTGAAAAAATATTTGTGATCTCACTTTCAGAGATTTTCAGCTTGGATAAAGCTGTCTCAAAAAGCTGTTTTGCTGTGTTTTTGGGATTTACTCCAGTATCCATCACATTTGTGTAAATAATGGATTTTGAATCCAAAATAATAATCTTGGACATTCTGGAACCAAGATCAATTCCAACTGAATATTTTTTCATTTCTTATCCTTGTGAGACTTGACACAAGTTCGGAGGACTTGTGTTAAGTTGAACGACATAACCAATTTCAACTTAAGTCATCCCGCACCTATTTGGATAAATTGAATCCTCCAATTTAGACTTGATACAAGTTAAAAGGACTTGTGTTAAGTTGAACGACATAACCAACTCCAACTTAAGTCAAGTCCAGCTAAAGCAGGACTTAGCTCAAATTTATGAGACTTGACACAAGTTTGAAGACTTGTGTTAAGTTGAACAATACAAACCAGTTCCAACTTAAGTCAAGTCCAGCTAAAGCTGGACTTAACTCAAGTTTTTACAAGTTTCAATATTTATCATCAAATAATAACTCTAAAAACTTTGCGTCTTTTTTACATTTTTCAAATTCTTTTATTGATTTTCCATAATTTTCGCTATTTCCAAAATATTCTATCAACAATTCATCACAAAATAAAGTACCATTTCTTTTCCCGATCCACTCAAGATAATTTGAGAATTCCCACTCTTCAATATTTCCAACCAAACCTGCTTCAACTGGATTCAAATGTATGTATTGGCAAATATAAGAAAGATATTTTTCATCAGTAATTATCTTATGTTGCAAAGGAGCTTGGAATAATCTGCCTTTCCTTTTATATTTAAGATTGAAAACCTGAACATAAAAAGAAAAAAGATGATTGAATATTTTATAAATCGGTTTTTCTGAGTTTTGTCTTAATAAAAAATGAAAATGATCTGGCATCAAACAATAAGCAAAAACCGATGTTGGATAAAGCAATAATATTTCTTTTAACTTCTTTAATAAAAGAAGATGGTCTTCTCGAGAATTGAATAAATTTTCTTTATTGATTGCTTTATTATAAAAGTGAAAGTAATTATCTTTTTGAAACATTTCTTTTTTACATCTCATCTTTATTTAAACCTCATCAATGAAACTTGACACAAGTTCGGAGGACTTGTGTTATGTTGAACGGTACAACCAATTCCAACTTAAGTCATCCCGCATCTATTTGGAAAAATTGAATCCTCCAATTTAGACTTGACACAAGTTTGAAGGACTTGTGTTAATTTGAACGGTACAACCAATTCCAACTTAAGTCAAGTCCAGCTAAAGCAGGACTTAACTCAAGTTTTCATTTTCCAATCCACTTATCAACTAATTTTGGTAAGATTTCACCTGATTTTCCCTGGTGAAATTCATTGATAAAATCAACATTTAATGGTTTATCCAGATTAACTCCAATCGTGAAAGCTCCATTATATTTTGCAATATTCAAAAATTGTGCTGCAGGATAAACTGTTCCACTTGTTCCCACCACCAAAAAATAATCTGCTTTTCTGAGAATCGCATCGATTTCATCTAAGAAATATGGCATTTCACCAAACCAGACAATATCAGGTCGGATGAATCCTCCGCATTTTTCACATTTCGGAATTGCAGGAGATAAGTCGATTTCTTCCATTTTATACTTTGATTTACATTTACTGCAAAAACTTCTTCTTAAAGACCCGTGCATTTCCAGAACTCTTTTGTTCCCAACCAAAAAATGAAGTCCATCAACGTTTTGCGTGATTATGAAAAAGTTCTTTTCTAAATAATCTTCCAGTTTTTTTAAAGCAAAATGTCCGGGATTGGGTTTAACTTCCGGTAATTGAAAATATCTTTGTTTATAAAATTTCCAAACCATTTCCGGATTTTTTTGAAATGCTTCGGGAGTTGCAACTTGTTCAACTCTGTGGTTTTCCCAAAGTCCGTTGTGGTCTCGAAATGTTTTCAGACCTGATTCTGCACTGATTCCTGCACCAGTTAAGACTACAACTTTATCATTTTTTTTAAATTTAAATTTTGTTTCCATCTTTTTCCTTTTTTTGCCACAGACTTTTTTATCCACGAATTACACGAATTTACACAAATTATTATTTAGTCTTTATTT
>CAYWPW010000207.1:0-4344 GCA_964460095.1 uncultured Candidatus Cloacimonadota bacterium | reverse complement strand
CCTTCGCGAAGTTTTAATCTTCCTTTCTTAACTATGAAGTAAGTATCTGTTTGCCGGTCTATGCCTTTGAAATCGGCATTCTTACCTTTCAGGATTTTCCTGATATTTTCTTTATTAGAACAATGTGCTTTTATCTCGATATTAATATGATTCATTTTCTAAAAGGGATATCCTATATTCACATAACTTATAAAATCTTTTGATTCGCTTCCTTTCATTAAAGAAAATTCCATTGGTCCGATGGGAGTTTTAATACCAAATGTTATGGCATAACCATGATATTCGTAATCTTTCTTATAAAGGTCGCTGATATTTGCGCCCAGTTTGGTGTAATTACTTTTCATTATAATGAATTTTCCTTTCCAGATTTCGCATTGAATACCGGTTGATAAAGCAATTGCATGGGGAGCAGAAAGTTCCATAAACTTGTAACCTACAAATGGCAGAAGACCTTTTCCCTGGTAATTGAAACCTCCGAGGTAAAATAATGCATCTCCAGGAAGCTCATCCCCGTTTACAGAACCACCATAAACACTCCCGATTAAAGATATTTTTTTAGTTAATTGTTCGATTTTTGTAAGCATAAAAACATAGAATTCAACAGGTTCATGTCTTTTTTCCTCTTTTTCAATCTCCTGGATGTATTTTGCTTCTGCATAAAGATCAATGCCTTTTCGAGGGTAGATTCTGCTATCTAATTTATCGATATTTATAAAACCTTTAATGTTAAAATAATTTAATTCGCTCTTTATGCGGGGCCAAGTTTCCGGCACAATAACCGGGTCTAATTTAGTATTTTCAATTTCTAATATTCCTCCGATTGCTAAAGAATTTGAAAAAAATGTTTGTAGTTCAAAACCAAATCCACTGGTTGTGTATTCGAAAATTGCCTGTGGTACTCCAATTTCCTTAAAAAGAATAGCTTCGAAATTTTCTCGCCAAAGATTGATGCCTGTACCAATTCCCGGTTTCCATCCCGTATAAATAAAATAAGATGAATTAAATCGAAGATTGTCACTTAATTCCAGATTTACAGATAATTTTGAACCCTGGACAAAAAGATTTCTAAATGTTGTATTTAATAATAGGGCTGATTTCATATCACTATCATAATGAATATTCACATTAAAATAATCCGTTGTCTTCTCTACAACGCGGACGAATAGTTCCACCCCATTATTCACAGGTTCCAATTTGTAAGTTACTCTCCCGAAGAATCTACTTCCATAAACCCGTTCAATTGCTTTTTCCAGTTCGTCCGGTGTGACCCATGTATCATTTTTTAATTGCAGCTTTCCCCTCACCAAATTCTTGGAAACATTTCTTAAGCCTTGAATGTATATTGTTGTTATGAACAATGAATCGATCGTTGTAATTGGGATCATTTTCAATTTTTGAGGAAAGAGTTTTAAGGATTCAGCGAGAGCAATTAATTGAGGGAGAGTTTTTCTGGCAGCTCTTTCCCCCCTAACAATCAACGAATCTGCGTTTTCGAAATCCATGATGCTATATTCCTCAATATCAGGAGAAATCAGAATGTCACAAAGTTTTTTTTCTTCTTGAGTAGAAATTGAACCTTGGAAACTCATGGATTGTTCCATTATTTTTAGCAGAGTTTTCAATTCTTTCTTTGTATATAATGGAGCACTCACATCCACACCAATAACAATATCTGCTCCCATTATCTTAATATCTGAAACCGGAAAGTTTCTTAGCAATCCTCCATCAACGAGCAATTGACCGTCAATCTCAATGGGAGCAAAAGCCGTTGGAATAGACATACTGGCTCGAATTGCATCCGGAAGGTAGCCATTATCTAACAAAACGACTCTTCCATTTTCGATATCTGTTGCAAAACAATGAAAAGGGATTGGGAGGTTATGAAAATCCTCGACATGATGGGCAGAAATTGTTAATTTCGAGATTAACGCTGAAATTCTCTGACCCGCTACAAGACCTTTTGGTAAGTCGATTTTCCCTTCATTGATTGGGAATGAAACAGCATATTTCTCGTTTTCATCTTTTTCATTTAAGCAAATATTTCTTCTGGATATGTTATCATAAATCAGTTCATCCCAGTTCTGTTCTAATACAATTTTTTCTAATTCTGTAGCAGAATAACCAATTGCATAAAGTCCGCCAATAATGCTTCCCATGCTTGTACCGGTGATGAAATCTATTTCCAACCCTGCTTCTTCAAGCACCTTAAGAACTCCAATATGAGCTATTCCTTTTGCTCCTCCTCCACTTAGAACAAGGCCGATTTTTGGTCTTTCAGTGTTTTGTTCAGCATGCAGGATCAATGAAAAAAAACTCAGTAAAATTATCAGGGGAATCGCTAATTTTACAAAATTCTGTTTTTTCATAGTTATGTATTAACACCTCATCATCTGAAACTTAAAATTCTTAAATAAAAAAATTGGTGAATTATCATTAACCCACCAATCTTTTTAGTAAATTCAATTTTTACAGGTAAAATCTATCCAATTACTTTATTTAACAGAACTACTGAATAAGATTGACTGTATATATTTTATTTACAAAATCGTAGCTAGCAAGAGTAGAATAATATGTGATTTCCAAAATGAAGTTGTTTGTATATCCACCAGTGGGATGAGCAATACTCAAGGTTTTATTATTATTCGACCAAACATATGCCGGGTCAGGATAACCTGTGATAGTGAGAACATTCAAACCATTATAAATATCCACTTCTTCCGTGAACTCGATGATAATTGTTCCCATTGGAGCGATTTCATAATAATTATCATAGACTTCCAGGTTTGTACTTTCAATAGCGATTCCGGGCTGGGTCTCAAATTGCAAACCATTAAAATCAAAGAAATTACCATCAACCGAACATCCCGCTAGATTCAAAGTATATATTGTCGCCAAAAGAAGATCTTCATCCGGAGTGATTATTACACTAGCATCAGTAATCCAGATTATACTTTCAAATTCTACAGGATTAGCAATATCAGAATATAGTTCAACTTCAAAACTGTTGGCTTCGATTGCTTTATTGAAAGTTATCTCAATAGCATCAAAAATGCTGAAGTCATCATTGTCAAAATTATTTTCTACTATGAAAGGTGGATCATCAACAATGTTCAGGAAAATATTGGGAGCAGTTACGATGACATCCGGGAATAAAACCAGGTCAAGTTCAACAACCTCGAAACTATAAGTGCTATCAGTAAAAGGCAATGTTCTCAAAACTACTTCTGGTGTGGAAGGAAGATTTTCAAAAAAGAAAATACCATTAATTCCGGTTGTCGAAGAATATTCTTCCGGTGAAATATCCCAGTTTTCAAAGTCAGCAATCACTGTAACTCCAGAAGCTAAAGCAATATTCTCATCATCAATTATGGTGTAAATCGTTCCTGTCAAACCTGCATTCAATTGATACATTTCCATATCCTGGATTTCAGTGTGATAGAAATCTTCATCAGTTGGAACATTCGTAACTCCGATTTCTTCCAGAGTAGGAATTGTTACCATTATTCTTCCTACAGCAAAGTTCTCGTTTCCGGAGAATGTAAGTTCATAATCACCCGGTGAGAGGTCTGTGATGAAATAATAGCCAAGAGTGTTTGTAGCTGTAGTTTTTATTTCATCCTCATCAAGCCAGGTAACATCGACATTTACAAGTCTTTCATTTGTGTTTGCATCTGTCACGATGCCGTGAATTGTGCCGATTACTCTGCCGTCTGTTTCACCGGTTCCATAGATTTTTGTGATGTTGTCACCACATCCGGCAAGCATAAGCAGTATAATCATAGTTGAAATGAAAATTAACTTTGATTTCATTTTTTCCTCCAATTTTATTCTTATCCACCTCATCCCGACCTTTTCCTATCGAGGAGAAGGAGAACAAAAAACTTCCTCTCCTTTCAGGTATGAGTCGGCTTGCAAAGCAAACGATCTCAAGAAGACTGAAGGTGAGGTGAAAAACACTCTATTTTGCAGAACTCATTTCTTAACTCATCAACCACCTATTTAGATGGAGTATGTTAACGATAAATATATTGCTGTTTATTTTTAATATTTGCAATCACCACATGCCATCCTGTTCGAGGAGCTGTGGTCCATACCGCATGCCAATCTTTTCCCTCATAGTTAAAATTACATTCACCTGAATTCTTGTCCAAGATTGAATTTAGATTACTGCTCATACTCGCTATCTGTTGACCGATCCACGAATCATCGGAATGTAAAGCGATTGTGCCATTATCAGTCACTGCAAAGAACATTCGGTCAGATTGCAAAGGGAAAGCATTTCGCACTTCATCATTGATATTTTGCATGTAGATCGAAGTGCCTAGTGCACCTTGAACAACATTA
>CAYWPW010000206.1:0-4353 GCA_964460095.1 uncultured Candidatus Cloacimonadota bacterium | reverse complement strand
TTATATGCTTTGTAAGATGAATAAATATCTGCTTTGCTCGTAAGTTCGTAAAGGGCGTGCATTCCCAGAATTCCGGGACCGCAATCAATGACTTCTGCCCCATGTTGAGCCAAAAATTTTGCGATCGTTCCACCACCGCCTTCATCAACTTTTCCCAGAGTTCCGGTTTGCCAATTCACATTTTTTTCGTTTAAGATTTTGATGATTTTTGCATTGAATTCTGCGTTTGCATCGTTGGAAGCTCTTTTTCCACCGCTTCCAGTGTACTTAGTGATACTAACGCCGAATCCGAGATGAACTGCGTTTTCTTTTTCATGCACATTAGGATAGTTTGGATTGATAGCAGCATTCACATCTGCAGAAAGAATCTGACTGTTTATGAGCGTTTTCCTCAAACTCAGACTATCAAAAGGTTCATTATTATATTTAAGAAGGTCAGCAATAAAATCTAGGAGAAAAATTGATTTTGCTCCGGTATTACCTTCACTTCCGATTTCCTCTTTATCTGTTAGATAAACTACCGCAGTTTTTTCCGGAGTTTCTGCATCAAAAATTGCCTGAGCAGAAGTGTAAGCACAAACTTTATCATCCTGACCATAACCGAGAACGAAACTTTTATCCAATCCGGAATCTCTGGCTTTTCCTGCGGGAACGAGTTCCAATTCTGCCACCAGAAAATCATCTTCTGTTATACCATATTTTTCATTAAGAAGGATGAGTGCGTTTAATTTTACAACTTCTTTTGTTTCTTCATCTTCGATATATGGGATGGAATTGAAAATCACGTTCATAGAGCCGGCAGTAATTGCCTCGCCAATTTTTTTGGTATATTGTTCTTTTCTGGCAAGATGAGGTAAAAGATCCGGCATCACAAAAACAGGTTCGTTCTCATCTTCTCCGATTGAAACATTTAAAACTTCACCGTTTTTTTTCACAAAAACACCGTGGACCGCAAGCGGAGTGGACATCCATTGATATTTTTTGATTCCCCCATAATAGTGTGTTCTAAGTAGTCCCAGATTTGTTTCTTTGTCCTCAAAAAGCGGGTTTTGTTTCAAATCAACTCGTGGTGAATCAATATGAGAAGCAACTATGTTTACCCCTTCAAGAACAGGTTTTTTCCCGATGATGGCAATGGCACCATTTTTGTTTTTTGAGAAGCGAAAGATTTTATTGCCTTTTGCTTTTTTATCCAGGTTTTGATATCCTTTTTTCAAGAGTTCAGCTTCAAAGTAATTTACGCTTTCTCTGACGCTTTTTCCTTTATCCAAAAAAATTTTATATCCTTCAGAGAAATCAAAAGCATTTTTTTTCTCTTTTTCAGAGGATTCCTTCCAAAAGTTTTTTCTTTGATAACACAGCTTCTTTTTCAGTTCTTCTGTTTTTTTCATTTTTCTCTTTTCCCCCTATTTAATATCAATTATTTCAAATTTTCTATCACCAATCGGAGCTTTTACTGTAAAAGTTTCTCCAGCTTTTTTCCCGATCATTGCCTTGCCAATCGGAGATGCAAGAGAAATGCGTTCATACTCATTTTCACTTTCATAAACTTCATCGATTCCAACAAGTTGCTGTTTTCTGATTTTTTCATCAGATAATTCCCGGATGGTAACCATGGCTCCGAAACGCACAGCATCTTTGGGAATATTTTTTGGGTCGATGACTTGCAGTTTTCCGATTCTGGATTTTATGTGATTAAACTCGTTTTCAAGATAACGCTGTTTTTCCCGGGCAGCATGATACTCGGCATTTTCGCTTAAATCACCCATTTCTCGTGCTGTTACCACCTGCTTCATGATTACAGATCTTTCCTTTATCAATTCATTCATACGCACACGCAGCCGCAGCATTCCTTCTTTTGTAATATAATCTGCCATTAATTTCCCTTTTTCTTAAGAATTTTAAGACCGTGCGAACCGACTTTTTTCAATTTGATATTTCCGCTTGCTGCCCAGAGATTTAATAGTTTTTCAATGTTTTTATCATAGCAGCAAACTGCACCACACAGAATTTCTGCAAAAACAGGATTCCTGGTTGAGTGATAGTTTTCAAAGACAGAAAAATAGAAATCAGGATCGATTTTATAGGTTGATTTTAGAAAACTTGAATTCAATTTTATCATGTTCGGAGAAGCATAAAGCCAGGAAGTTTCTAGTTTATGAAAAATAGGTTTTATCATATCAGGTTCAAAACTTATCAGTTTTACCAGGAGTTTCTGAATGCTTAATGAGAGATATTTATTATCCTGTTTGATCCAGTTCATCATAAGATCGAGATATTGATGCGGTTTCTTTTTCAGAAGCGGGAAAATCGCTTTATCAATTATCAGATTACATTCTCTTTGATCATCAATTTCAAAAAGGATTTTTTGCAGATAATTAAGAAATTTTTCAGGTTTTTTCCTCACTGCTCTACCCATGATGTAAGCAAAAATGATCTTTCCATTATCACCCTTTTTCTGAAGAATATAATCAAAAAATTCAAAGTAATCTTCTGCACATTTTGCCATTTTGGAAGCGAGAGTCTTTCCCACCAGCGTAATCACAGATTGCGGGACTTTGTTGTCGATGCGCTCTGGATATGCATTGTATATGATGTCTATATCAAAATCTTTATTTGGGAGTTTTCTCTCAAAAAAATCGAGCGTATCAGCTTTTATGCGTTCTACCCAATCCAAAGAAATCATTTCCATTCTCCTTTTTTACCTCAACCCCTAACCCCTTCTCCTACGAGGAGAAGGGGAAACTTTTGTCTCCCTCTCCTCGATAGGAGAGAGTCGGGGTGAGGTCGAACAACTCTAATTTATAACTGCGATTTTACCTTTTTTATAACTGTTCCCCATTTTGATGATATAAAGATAAAGCCCGGATGAAACTTTCTTATTTGCATTATTGTTGCCATTCCAGATATAAAAATTATTCAGTTCTGTCAAAACTGCTATTTTTTTATTAAAGACCAAATCACCGCTCAAATCATAAATCCAGATTTTCCCAGCTTTTCCTAAAGGCATATTCACAAACCTAACACCATCAAATTCGTTTGTATTAAATGGATTAGGATATACAATTAAATGCTTTAAATCCGAAATATCTGTCAAGCTGAATTGACATTTATTGCCATTATTAGATATTTTATTGCCGGCTAAATCTTCGATATTATCCAATTTAAGAAAATATGATTGATTGGAATATTCCAGGTTTTTAATCATCTGAATTATGATGTAATAGGAATTTGAATCTTCGAAATATTCGATATTTTCAATTCCATTATATTGATCAATAACCGGCAGAACCAGCGTATAATTTTCAAGATTTTCCGCTGTTGAAGAAGTGATTGGTTCCGTGAAAGAAAGTTTAACAGAACTTCTGTTGAGCGTTTCCACAAACAATATTTCCGGAGCATATGTATCTTCATTGAAAGCAAATGAATAATCTCCGTCAGGGAAAGGAACTCCAGTTTCACCTGTCAAACCGGTAATAGTTAATAGATATCCTTCAAAAAACAACAAATAATTGGAAAACCTTAGAAGCAATCCTTTTTGTTCTGAAATGAAATTTACAGAGCTTGGTTTTCCAATGCCATTATTAACTGTGAAATGACTGGAGCTGATTGCATCATTACTCAGTTGTCTATCAAAGAAAACTTTTAATTCGTTTATTCCGGTCATCACAAGAGATTGGATTTGCGGAACCGGCATTGGAATTACAGGTTTCCAGAGTGTTGGTAAGCTTTCACACGGATTATAATTTTCATTTAAAGCTGTGATCTGATAGTAAAGAGTATCTCCAACATCAAAACCAGCGAGTTGATTGATAGTATCATCTATATAATTTTCTTCAGAAATGGAATCAACAACTTGGAAAAGTTCCTGGAATTTGCGATAAATCTGGATGGAATCAGTTGAAATCCAACTTAGGAAAACCGCAGATTCATTTAAGGGTTGAGCTCGAAATGCTTCCGGAGTTGGTGGACCGGAGAAATCTTCGATTTTGGAAATAAGAAAACTTCTCATATCGGAATCTTCCAGGTTTGTGATGATTTTAGCATTTTCAGTAGCAGTTTCGGGAAAAGCGATTATCGCATTCTGTTCAGTTCCAGATGAGAATCCCTTCCAAACAGGAAGGAATTGCCCATTCTGATAATCTATAATGTATAAATTCGGCGGAGCTGAAATTATAATCTCATCATCACCGTTATTATCCAAATCTGCTTTGGTAATGGAATTTTTCTGTTCAACATTAGAAAAACTCACATAACCAATACTTTCGTATTCATTATTAAAACCGGCATTTGAGAAAAATTCAAAGTAAGAGAAAGTTTTTGCCGGATCTGTTTCATTTTGAATATAACCAC
>CAYWPW010000205.1:3121-4360 GCA_964460095.1 uncultured Candidatus Cloacimonadota bacterium | reverse complement strand
CAAATGCTCTTCAGGAATAATTGTGTTATCGGAATCATCCCGGATTTCAACTCCGTTTTCATTATTGCATTCAACTACAATTCCAGAAGATTCATCAGTGCTGTGAACAATGGAACCGCTTAACTGGTATTTATCTGAAATTGCATCAGTAATATCATAAGGATCAATCTGGGAATCTCCGTTATAGTCATTGGCTTCGATCCCATTTCTAATCGATAAGAATATTGGATGAAGCAATTCCTGGTTCGGGTATGAATTATTATTCCCCATATTCATAAATGCAGAGAGATTCTCTTCATTCACTGCTGATAAAGCTCCAATCATCCCGGGAAAAGTAAAAGAGAGCCAGTTAATTTCTTCCGGTTCTGAAGGAAATTGGACAATTAAAAGATGATTCTCAAGCAAAGTTGGATGTGGCATCCAATCCATATTTCTGGTTATCACCAATTGTCCGTTCAAATCGGGATCTTGAATTGTGTTTTGTCCCCAACTGGAAAGGCTTGAACAGCCAAACCAAATCCCTGTCTGGTTAGAAATCAAAGCTACAAAATCTACAAGTGAATTTGCCACAAGTACATCGATTTCATCCAAATCTCTATTAAGAACCGAACAATATAAACTAATCCCTGAATTTTGTATTCCATCAATCATACCTTCAGCTTCATCATAAAATTTATCTTCAACTCCAAAGCTCTGTATAAAAAAGTCTCTACAAGAAGCATACAATATAGCATTATTTCCAAAGAAAAATCCAATTATGTATTCTTCATAAATTTCTTTTATGTTTTCACCCAATAAGTATCCATGGGCATAACCACGTTCATAATGGGTTCCCCAAACTTTAAGGATCTTCTTGCCATCTACTGTTAAGGTGTCTCCATTTACAACCTGGGCAAAACAAATTGAACTGAAAATCATCAAAATGAAAACTGAAATTATATTTTTTTTCATGATATTTCCTTTTTTAAAGTTCTCTTAAGGATTAATCAAAATGCAAAAACAGATGTCTTTCTGAGGTTTCTTGCAAAGGCAATCTTCCGAAGAATCTCATTATCAGCGAAGTTCCTTCGAGAGAAAAGCAATCCGGCAGCTGCCGGACTCAAGATGACAAAATGCAGAATTCATTTAAAGTCTCTCAAAGCAGGAGCTATGAGTTACAAGTAACATAAACCTCCGGTTTGTGTCCAAAATTCCCAAAGCAGAGCTATGAGTTACACTTAACAATCAAATCTTCCAAAT
>CAYWPW010000205.1:0-3021 GCA_964460095.1 uncultured Candidatus Cloacimonadota bacterium | reverse complement strand
CCAAAATTCCCAAAGCAGAGCTATGAGTTACACTTAACAATCAAATCTTCCAAATTTCTTTTGGGAACGTGATGCACATCATTTTCGTCTCGCCAGTATTTTATGTCATTATCTTTAACTTCATCGATTACAATTTTTTCCTTTGGTTTTCCGAGGGCAATCACCAATTGAATCTCATATTCTTCGGTAATCGAGAAAAATTTCCGTAATTTATCTTTCTGAACAGAACCGAACATACATCCACCCAAACCCATTTCAACTGCTCCCAACAGAATGGATTGGCTGACAATTCCCACATCGCTCTTTATGTATGCCCAATCCGGTTTATTTGATAAAATTACAATATAAGCAGAAGGTCTTTCTCCTTCTTCAGGTCCATCCCAATCTTTGAGATAACCTGCCCATCCTAAACAGGAAAAAACTTTTTCAGATTCTTCTTTTGAATCTATCAGCATAAATCGAAGTACTTGCAAATTTGCTGCTGAAGGACAAAGCCTGGCAAGTTCTACAAGTTTTTTCAGAGTTTCCTTTGAAATTTGATAATCCTGGTAAAACCTGCGATAACTACGATTTTTTAGTATTAATTCTTTAAGCATGAATCCTCCTATAAAAATAAAATAAAAATTCAGGAAAGCTTTTTTTCTTGTAACCTAACCAAAGGGAAAACCAATAATGTCAAGGAAGTTAAAATTATCAGCGCTTTTCCAATTCCAAACTCATCAGCCAACAATCCCATTATTGGTGATAAAATGGCAACGAAAAGAGTTTTCAACTGTGATTCTGCTGATAAACCTGATGCCATTACTTTGGATGGAATTATCTCACTAATGTAACCAACATTCATAGGACGACGGAAATTCTGAAATACATATAGAATGATAAAACAGATGATAGTAACCAACTTTAAATTGAGGAAATTGAAAACTCCTGCCAGCATAATGAAAGATACTCCAATAAGAAAACTCGAGTTGATCGCTTTGGAGAGAGATTTGAATTTATTTTTAAATTTTGCTGAATTCCTGGAAGCATATGAAGAAAGAAGAAAGAGCAGAAAATAGATAATTGCAATTACAATTGTATCTCTTTTATCTTTTATGAAAAGCAGAAATGAAGATGACAAAGCAAACACTTTAATAATCGGTTGAATGTAATCTTTTACAGTTTTAAAAAGACCATCAAAAAGAGAAGAATTTATAATGGCTTTTCTTAATTTTGAATCTTTGAAAACGTTGATAAAATCTTTTAAAGTGCTTTCAAAATTAATGAATATTTCTTTTATCAAATTCGGATGTTTTTTCTTTTCGATAAATCCATCTAATTCTTTCGGATAGCTTATCATCAAAAACAACGCTAAAATGTATGGAATGATGGAACCAAGAAAAACATATTTGTAATTTCCCGAATAGAAAACAATAGCTCCTGCAATCAATGCAGCCAGAGCAGAACCAATCTGTGACCAACTGCGCGTAAATCCATAATATTCCACTTTCTGGTGTGTGATTTTCTTTTGTTTAAGATATTCCAAAATCATGGCTTTGTGAGTGCCTGTACGAAAAGCTTCTCCCATTCCGAAAAGAATCATGGCAACTGCATAAAACCCGAATTTTGGGAAAAAGAAAAAGATGAAAAAGGAAAGAATATACGAAATAAATGAGAATATCATTGAGTTTCTGCGACCATAACAATCTGCAATCAAACCTGTTGGAATTTCCAGGATAGTTATGGAGATTTCCCGAATTGAGATAAGCGTTCCTATCTGCAAAAAAGTCATTCCCTGCTGCCGGAAAAATAACAGGATAAAGATATCAAAAAAACGCAGGTTTTTCAGGAAACCATAAGCTGAAAATTTGAATAATTGAACGTCTCTAAGTATCATAATTCTTCTTCTTTAAGATGAAACCAGTACCTTCTGAACGATTATCACAAAGTTTTTCCAAGTTCAACTAATTCAACAGATTCAACCAGTTCAACAGATACAACTTTAAAAACTTTTAAACTTCCCAAATTCTCAAAATTTGGTAAGTTTTATCTCGTTTTTATAAATCATTTTTTATTATCTCGTTCCTATGCTCCTGCGTAGGAATGAAGTATCTGACGCTCCAGCGTCAAAAAAGAACAAGCGAATCTATTCCTATCTGGTTTTGACGCAGAGCGTTAGAGTATTGTGTTCCCGCGCGGGAGCGTGGGAACAAGCATGGCTCTTTTCCCAATTCAACCATTTCAACAGATTCAACTTCAAAGACTTTTAAACTTCCCAAATTCTCGAAATTTGGTAAGTTTTCCATAATTCAACCATTCGCAAGGTTTTCGTAATCATGTTTCAAACGGATTTTTATATCGACCGAATTTTTGTTTGAAAACTAACCAGAAAAAAGGTAAATCACGAATAAAATAGCGTTTCCATAATCTTGCCGGTTCCTGCATAATTCGATAAAACCATTCCAATCCAATCCTGCTGATCCACTTGGGAGAACGTTTCACCAACCCGGCTTCAAATTCGATGGTAACCCCGATTCCCATAAAAATCTTAGTAAACTTAAGTTTATCTTTATATTTGAATAACCATTTTTCCTGTTTAGGAGCTCCAACTCCAACTGCAATCACTTTAGCTTTGGAATCGTTTATCATTTCAACTATTGTTCCACATTCTTCCTCATTATTTTCAAAATCCATAGAAGGAGCAAAAGCTCCGATAACTATCTCTCTCCCAATCCTTGAATTAATCATTTCTCGAGCTTTCTCCGGAGCTCCGGGTCTACCTCCCAAAAGAAAAATAGTAATCTCAGGATTGTTCTTATGATATTCACAAAATGCCGGAAAGAAGTCGGAACCACAAATTTTCTCTTTTAATGGTTTTCGCAAAATAAACCTGAGGACATTAACGATAATCTGACTATCTGCAACAATATAATCAGCATTTTGGTAGATCTGGTAGAATTCTTCATCATGCTGCAGAGTGATAAGATGATCTACATTTGGTGTGATGATAAATCCCTCATTAAATTGCTTCAATAATTCTTT
>CAYWPW010000204.1:0-4379 GCA_964460095.1 uncultured Candidatus Cloacimonadota bacterium | reverse complement strand
TGAAAAAGTTTGAGTTAGAAAAGACTGAAAATATTAAAGATATTTTTGAATCTAATCTTATACAGGCAGAAAAGATGATAAAGGATTATAAAGAACCGGAGGATTTTAAAGTGTTTGAATCCAGATTGGAAGAATTAATGCTTTTCTATGTGATAAATTATAAGAACAAAATTTAAGGGTAATTATGAAAAATATCGAACGCGGAACTTAATAAATTGAATATTTTATATTGAAGATTGAAGATTTGGAACACGGATGACACGGATTTGTGCGGATGAACACGGGAAAAGATTAAATACCGAAAACACTAAAGACGCAAAAAATGAATATCCCCCGAATAGTCGCAAGCTCCCTACGGCGCAGGCAAAGAATTACCAATATTGAAATTTAAAAAAGACTCCGTGTTCTCTGTGGTTAATTATTGTTTGTTTTGTTAGTTTTGTTCGTTGCTAAATCAAATAAAGGAAATGAAATGAAAAATAAGAAAATAGTAAATTCAAACTCAGCATATAAAAGCATAAAATTGATTCTTCTGAAAGCAAGGGGGAAGTCCTTTCGAGCGATAGACAATATTATAGTTAAAGCTTATTGGAATGTTGGTAAGATCATCGTTGAAGAAGAACAAAAAGGTGCTGACAGAGCTGAATACGGTAAAAGAATAATTGAAAGTTTCTCAAAAAAACTAACAAAGGATTTTGGAAAAGGATTTAGCCCGACAAATTTGAAGTATTTCAGGCTTTTTTATCTAACTTTCCCAAAAGGTCACGCACTGCGTGACGAATTGAGTTGGACGCATTACAGGTTGATATTGAAAATTGAAAATATCGAATCTCGAAATTTCTATATTACCGAATGCCTTGAAAGTAGATGGAGCACGAGAGAACTTGAACGACAAATCAATTCACTGTTCTTTGAAAGAATTTCATTGAGTAAAAATAAAGATGAGATAAAAAAACTATCTCAACACGGACAAATTTTAGATAAAACATCAGATTTGGTAAAAGATCCCTATGTATTAGAATTTCTTGGTTTGGAAGATAAAACAGATTTTGTAGAAAAGGAATTGGAGCAATATCTAATAGATAATTTAGAAAAATTTATTTTAGAATTAGGCAAAGGATTCTCATTTGTTGCACGTCAAAAAAGAATAACACTCGACGGAGACCATTTCTACATAGATTTAGTATTTTATAACAGATTTACAAAATCTTTTGTGCTTTTAGATTTGAAAGTTGGCAAATTGACTCATCAGGATATCGGACAAATGCAGATGTATTTACACTATTACCAAAGAACACAGAAGATCAAAGGTGAAAATGATCCGATCGGTATTATTCTTTGCACAAATAAAAATGATGCAGTTGTCGAATTTACATTATCAAAAGACGAGAAAAATATATTTGCTTCAAAATATTTGTTGCATCTTCCAACAAAGCAGGAACTTAAAGCAGAGATAATAAGAGAGAGAGAAATTTTTGAAAGAGAGAATAAATTGAATATTTGGAACACGGATGACACGGGAAAAAATTGAATATTGAAGATTGAAAATTTATCTCCGTGCTCTCTGTTGTTAATTATTTATTCATTTAGTTCGTTGCTGAAAAAAATTAGTGAAAATTCGTGTTAATTCGTGGTTCAAAATAAAAGAGGAGAAAATGATAAAAGTTAAAAGAGCATTATTAAGCGTTTCAGATAAAACTGGAATTGTTGAACTGGCAAAGGTTCTGCAAGGATTTAATTGTGAAATAATCTCAACTGGTGGAACTAAAAAAGTTTTAGAAGAAGCAGGAATTGTCGTTACCGATATCCAAGCAGTTACCGGAAATCCTGAAGCGTTTGGTGGCAGAATGAAAACCATTTCGTTCAATATCGAATCCGCACTTCTTTTTGATAGAGAAAAAGATAAGCAGGAAGCTGATAAACTGGGTATAAAACCGATAGATATGGTTGTTTGTAATCTTTATCCATTTTCTCAGGTTAAGGAATCAGGAGCTGATTTTGAAACCCTAATAGAAAATATAGATATCGGAGGTCCCACGATGGTTCGTGCGGCTGCTAAGAATTTTAAGTATGTTGTTACGATTACTGATGCATCAGATTACGATGTAATAATTAAAGAACTGCAGGAAAATGAAGGGTGCATTTCTTATGAAACAAGATTTATGTTGATGCGAAAAGCGTTCAATCATACAGCGGATTACGATGCTTTGATTTCCACAACAATGGACGAGCAAGCTGGAGAACGTTCTTTGAGATTGACCTTTAAAGACGGGAAAAAATTGCGTTACGGAGAAAATTCTCATCAGGAAGGATTCTTCTTTAAAGAAGTAGGAGTGGTTAACTCACTTTTCGATATGAAGGTTCTGCACGGGAAAGAGCTTTCCTACAATAATATCGGGGATATCCAGAGTGCAGTCGATTCAGTAAAAAATCTCAAGCGGTTTGGTTGTGCTGTTATCAAACACAATAATCCCTGCGGATTAGCAGAAGGAGATAACCAGCGAAAAGTTTTTGAAGCTGCTTGGAATGGTGATCCGATCTCAGCTTTTGGTTCGATCATTGCTTTTAACAAACCTGTGGATTTGGAAACTGTTGAATTCCTGAATCTGAATAATGAAAATAAAATGCTTCGTAAATTTATAGAAGTTGTTATTGCACCAAAATATTCCGAAGAAGCTTTGGAATATCTGCAGTTTCATAAAAATTTAAGAGTTATTGAATTTGATCCTCAAAATTCCAAACAAAAATTTGAAGTGAAATATCTTTCAGGTTCTCTGCTGTTGCAGGATTGTGATAATAAACTTTATGAAAAGATAGAAAATGTAACAGAAAAGCAAATTGATATAATTTCCAAAAAAGGATTGATCGAATTTGGCATCAAAGCAGTGCGACAGGTGAAATCGAATTCGATCATTATTGTTAGAGAATTAAGTGATAAAACCTATCAACTGCTGGGAATGGGAGCAGGTCAACCGAATCGTCTTGTTTCTACGAAGTTGGCAATTGAAAAAGCTAAAGAGAATCTAACGAATGAATATGAAATCAGCAATTCAGCACTTCAGCCAGTCAGCAATTCAGCAGGTCAGCAAGTCAGCAATTCAGCAGGTCAGCAATCAGCGATTCTGCAAGATTTGGAAGAATATTTCAAAGAAGAACTCGGGAAAGCTGTTCTGGTTTCAGATGCTTTCTTCCCATTTGCAGATAATGTGGAATTGGCAGCAGAAGCGGGAATCAAGCACGTTATCCAACCTGGTGGGTCGATAAGAGATAAAAAGGTAATAAAAAAATGTAATGAACTTGGTGTATCAATGATCTTTACAGGTTTAAGACATTTTAAACATTAAAAAAATATGAGGTAAAAATGAATTGTTTAAGACATTTTAATACTCCCCAACTTGAATTGATTCATCAAGGAAAGGTTCGGGATAGCTTTAGAATTGATGATGATTCCAGAATGATCGTGGTTACAGACAGGATTTCTTGTTTCGACAAAGTTCTCAAATCAACCATACCACACAAAGGTGCAGTATTGAATGGGATCTCCAATTTTTGGTTTGAAAAAACCAAAGACATTATTGGAAATCATATGATTGATATTATTGATCCTAATATTAATCTGGTTAAAGAAGCCCATCCCATAAGGATTGAGATGATAGTTCGAGGATTTTTAACAGGTTCGATGTGGAGAAAATACCATAAAGGTAAACGAGAATTTTCCGGAGTACAAGCTGCTGATGGATTGAAGAAAAATCAAAAATTCCCAGAACCCATTTTAACTCCCACAACCAAAGAAGAATCAGACAGGGAAATCACACCTGAAGACATTGTAGAAGAAGGATGGACTACAGAAAAACTGTATTCTGAAATGGAAGATATTTCGCTAAAACTTTTCACTTTAGGTTCCAGAATTTTAGGAGAAAAGGGAATTATTTTAGTTGATACAAAATATGAATTTGGCTTAATTGATGATAAATTGATTCTTATAGATGAGATTCATACTCCAGATTCATCAAGATTCTGGAGCAAAGAGGATTATGATAAAAATCCGGAGAAAGCTGAACAGATCGATAAGGAATTTGTTCGTCAGTGGCTTTTGAATAATAAATTAGATGGTGAAATTCCTGATGTATTGCCTGAAGAAATTATTGAGGAAACTTCCAAAAGATACTTGGAGATTTACAGAATAGTTACTGGAAATGAATTTGTTAAAACCGGAAATATTAAAAACAGAATTTGTAACAATCTTATTGAGAAAAATATAATTAAAGATGGATATGTTTCAATTATTATGGGGTCACCTGCAGATTTAGAGCATTGTAAGAAGATAAAAGCAGTTCTCGATGAATATGATATTTTTGTTGATATGAGAGTGGTTTCGG
>CAYWPW010000203.1:0-4392 GCA_964460095.1 uncultured Candidatus Cloacimonadota bacterium | reverse complement strand
AAATGAGAAAATCCAGACTTCATTATCGGAAAGCAGAAAGCAGTAATTATTCTGAATCATAAAACCTCTCCACGGATTTGGAGAAATAGCAAACTTCTTTCCGCTCTCTTGATGTTCAATAAAATACTTTTTCAGCTCATACTTCTGAAACCTGTCAAATTGAAAATTACCATTTAACTCTTCAACAAATTGTCCGAAAGTATCAAAAATCAGGGTTTTATTTTCATCCAAAATGATTAAATTATTTTTTGCTAAAATCAGTTGGGATGGATTGGTCAGATAAAATTTCCCGAAGGAATACAGATTGTTTTCATTAAAATCATTCGAGATAAAAATCTCACAGGAATTATCATCAAAAACATACATTGTTTCATCTATCGAAATATCAAACAGGGTTGGTTCGCTAATATTTTCCAGAGATAATTCAGCAATCCATTTCCCGGTCGAATCGAACTTTTTGATTGTCTTTTGAAAACTATCTAAAGCAAGCAAGCTTCCATCCGGAGAAAGAGTGATATCCGCAAGTTTGCTGAAATTATTTCTCTCGAATCCTAATCCGCCAATAATGTTTATCTGTTTCCCATACTTAAAAATATGGATTTTATTTGTCTCTTTTTCCATAATAAAAATGGTTTGAGAAGATTCTGAATAACAGCATTTTTGAGTAGAGAAATCCAAAATTAGCTTTTGGATTATGTTTAGTTTAGAAGGATAAATTTTTCTTGGTTGCTCAGAGATAGTGGAACAACTTAGTACAATAATAAAAATCATAAACTTCCCAAATTTCAAAAATTTGGTAAGTTTCCTAATGACTTTCCTCAAAATGAATATCCTTTAATTTGCCTTGAATCGTGGTTCTTCCCTGCCATGTATTGAATTCCAGAGAATAAGCAATATCAATAAAAGCACCTTTTTGCAGAAATGGCAAAAAATCGCCGAGATTGAAACCTATCAAATCCAAAGTTGCTCCATCTTTTACAACCTTCAATTTAAGATGATTTTTACCGACATTGTAAGGATAGCCAACAATCATCACGTTTTTTGTATAAAACGTAGTTCTCATATTGCCCGGACCAAAAGGTGCAAATTTATTCAGCCATTCCAATAAATTATCATTTATTTCATAGAGTTCTAATTGAGTGCTAATCTTAAGCGGAGGAATGAGTTGCTCGGCTGTAATATTTTCTCTGACATATTTCTCCAATTTATTTTCAAAACAATCGATATATTCAATTAGAATAGAAAGCCCTGCTGCATATTTATGACCACCGAAATTTTCCAGATATTGTTCTACGCTCGATAAAGCTTCGAACAGATCAAAATCTGCGATACTCCGTCCAGAACCACTACCAATTCCATCTTTAAAAGTAATCATTATTGCAGGTCTGTAATATTTTTCTACCAGTTTGGAAGCCACTATCCCAATAACTCCCGGATGCCAATCATCAGAAGAAACAACAATGCAACATGTGTTCTCCATATCGTTGTACTTCTCTTCGATTATTTCGCATGCTTCCTGGAAAGTTCTATAATCTATTTGCCGGCGGATTGAGTTCTCTCTCTCAATAATCTCGGCTAATTCCGTACTCGTCTCTACATCATTGGAAATCATAAGTTCTACTGCTCGCAGTGCACTGCCCATTCTGCCGGCAGCATTAATTCTCGGTGCAATGCCAAAAACAATATCTCCGGAATTCAGTTCTTTTTGTGATAAACCGGCAATCTCAATTAAAGCATTTAAACCAATATTATGTTTTTTAAAAAGCCTTTCCAACCCGACTGCAGCTAAAATCCTGTTTTCTCCGGTTAAGGGTACAATGTCTGCAATTGTACCAAGAGCAACCAGATCCACATATTTATTGATGATATCTTCATCGGTCATACCAACTCTTGTAAAAATTGCAATTAAAAGTTTATAGGCAACACCAACACCGGCAAGGTTTGCATATGGATATTTCGTGTTCTCACGTTTGGGATTAATTATTGCAAAAGCTTCAGGCAAAATTTCTTTGGGATTATGATGATCCGTAATAATAATATCCATTCCCAAACTATTAATTTCTGCGACTTCTTCTAAAGCATTAATTCCGCAATCCACGCTTATAATCAAGTCTGTTCCGTTTTTTTTTAATTGGTCAACACCGCTTAAGGAAAGACCGTAACCATCAATCATTCTATGGGGAATATAGAAATCAACAATTGCATCAATCTTCTTTAAACCCAGATATAGCATTGCTGTAGAAGTGGTGCCATCAACATCATAGTCGCCATAAATAGTGATTTTTTCTTTAGATTCAATTGCTTTAAGAATTCTTTGAACGGCTTTTTCCATATCTTTAAATAAAAACGGATCGTGGCAATTCAATAAACTCGGTTCGAAAAAACTCGTGATTTCTTCTTTTTTAGAGAATCCTTTTCGAACAAGCATTTCAGCAATCATATCCGGGCATTTCATCTCATCTATGATAAGATTTTTTACCTGTTTCTGCTCTTCGGTAAAGGGATCAGCAATTTTCCATCTTTTCTGCATTAAACATCCTATATCTAAATTTAGATAATTGTCAAAGAAGATAATAAGCCGAATTCTGTTGGTCGTCTAACAAACAACCAAATGTCTATTTCTCTAAATCGGATATCGCTATACTCAACTGAGTTCAAATAATGACCGATTTAAGCTGCCTACCCAAGAACAAAACGAGTCGGGCAAACTCATGCTCTTCTGCTTGGCATTGCACCGGATAAGGCTTTCCGAGCATTCCGGTTCACGCCGGAACCTGGTAGTCTCTTACACCACCATTTCACCTTTTCTCCGTACTTATGGAGTAGTTTGTTTCTGTGGAGCTATCTCCCCGTTGCCGGGACTTCCCGTTAAGAAGTATCCTACCCTCTGGTGTTCGGACTTTCCTCCCAGCACCTACTTTGGCAGATTTTTTATTGACTTCCAAAGTAGGTGCTGGACAGACATTTTATCTTCTTTGACAGATTATTACGATTTATGTTTCAGCTGGTTTTGCAACCAGAATTCTTCCACAACTCTCACAATTAACCAATCTGTCTTTATTATTAATCTCAATTACAAGTTGTGGTCTTATATTAAATCTGCAACCACTGCAAGCATTATTTTCATTAAAAACAACTGCTTTTCTATTTTTATTTTTAATTAAAGATGCATATCTTTTCAGAATCTGTCTGGGAAGTTTTGAAGCAAACTCATTTCTTTCATCCCTGATTTTTTCGATTTCCTTTTGAACCTGCTTGATTTTGTTATTCAGCTTCTCTTCATTAGCCTTTAAAACACCGTTTGCTGTTTCCTGTTTTTTTTTATCATCTGTCAATTGAGTACGTATATTGGCTTCCTCTTCCATTAATTCTATAAGAATATCATCCGTTTCGGAATTTTTGTTCTCAAGGTGGCTTACCTCGCTATTAAGAGCTTTATATTCTTTATTTGTTTTTATTGTTAGAAGTTGCTCTTTGTACTTATTAATCTTTACAATATTGCTTTGAATATCCAATTCTTTCAATTTTTGCATCGTTATATTTTCTTCCAATTTCTGCTCTGTTTCAGAAAGTTGAGTATTTGCTATCTCCAAATCATTCTTTATGCTGCTTAATTCCCTTGGTAGTTCCTGCATCAATATCTCTTTTTCTCCAATAATATCATCACATTGCTGCATTTTAATCAGGATTTCCAGTTCTTTCATTTAAACTCCTAAATCTCGGACCAACTAAATATTTTGCTAAATTTGCTAAAACTAAAAAAAGCATTTGTCAATCGACAAATGCTTTTTCACTTAAAACTTAAGCCTAAACTTTCTGAAATAAATTTCTTTTTCTTTCTCACAAAATTCACCCACTATTCAACTTTGAATACAAAAGATTACATTTGATCATTTTTGTCAAATTTTTCAAAATTCTAATTTAAAAGAGAAAATCACATCAAATCATAAATAATCAGTGTAAATCAACGTCAAAGAAAAAGTTAAATAATTATTTTTTAAGAATGATAAAATGAATATCCATTCAACTCTTTAGAAATTTTCCTGGTTTTATTTAAAATTCGAAGAGAAACCTCTGGATAAACAGTTTTAACGGCTGTAATATGAAACTCTTTATCTTTCCTAATTATGTGTTTTTCAAATTTTTCTTCGTATTTATTTTCAAAGTCTTTTAGATCTTTTGCTAATTGCTCGATAAGCTCAGAATTATCGGGTGAATTTTCTTCAATTTCATTAAGCTGCTGGGTTAAGCTAAAAATTCTTTCCTTACAAAAGGGAGAAACTGTAATTTCGACTTCAGTTGGAATATCCATCTCTTCTCCGAAAGTAGCAATATCAATATTGCTGCCGCTTTGAGTTAAGCCTCCCACAATTTTGCTATCACCTTTTCCGG
>CAYWPW010000202.1:0-4411 GCA_964460095.1 uncultured Candidatus Cloacimonadota bacterium | reverse complement strand
AGAGGCATACAATAAACTGGTTGCTGTGAATCCCTGTTTTCCGATCCCATCGATTGCTTTTTGCATAACTTTAATAGTAATCAGTTGCCCCGCATCAATGATGATGATCAGGATTATTCCGAAGATAATCTTAAAAAGATTCTTCCTGATGTAAGGGACAACTTTTTTAAAGGTTTTCATTTAGTTCCTTTATTAGCCTTTTATTTAACCATGAATTAACACGAATTCGCACGAATATTATTATCCTTTTTTAGCTCACGGATAAACACGGATAAATTATTTCTTTTTCTCTCTTTTCCTTGGTTACAAAAGTCATCTTTAACAACAGACATTACCAAACGAATTTTTACTTTATTTTTTGAATGAAATTATAAAATATATTGAAATATATTAGTCAATAGTAATTTTATTTAAATAACTTATTTAGTTTTCAAATGCATTTATGATTTTCAGATAATAAAAAAAAGAGTTTATTCTAATAACGAACAAAGAACTCTATTTTCAATAATCTCCGGAAAAATTTAATTTATTAAAGCGTAAACCAAAAATCTGTTCATCAACAACTCTGGCAATGTCTTTTAAAGAAACAATCCCCACTAAATAACCATCTTCAACAACTGGTAAATGTCTAATACGATTGGTAACAAAAACATGATATACTTCTCTAAGTTTTTTATCTTTGTTTACAGTATGCAGCTTCTTGGTCATAACTTCACCAACCGTAAGCTTTGTAGAGTTTTTTCCTTTTGCCACTACTCTATTCACTAAATCTCTTTCAGTGAAGATGCCAATAGGAATATTTTCTTTTACGATAATAACTGAGCCAATATCATTGGCAGACATGATTTTTGCTACAGAATCTATTGTAGCATTTTCTGTACAAGTTTTAACATCTTTTTGCATATATGACTCTATACTCATTTCCTCTCCTTTCATAAGTGTTATAGCCTGTTTCCTTTTCAATTTTTTCCAATGTAATTGTCAATAACTTTTCTAATCGCCCGGATATATTCTGGCGTTGTTCCGCAGCAACCTCCGATGATGGAAACTCCAGTATCGATCAGTTCTTTTGTTTTTTCTGCAAAAAATTCAGGAGTTTCTGAATAAAACAATTTCCCATCTTTCATCTCAGGAATTCCAGCGTTGGATTGAATTATTATTGGAAGGATTGTTAACTTTTTGAATTCATGTGCGATCTTGATCATATTCTCGATTCCATTTCCGCAATTTGAACCGATGATATCTGCACCTGCTTTTTGAAGTCCAACTACTGCATCCTCAATACTAACGCCCATTATCGTATAAAAACCTCTGGTAGTTTTGTCAAAAGTCATTGTTGACATAATTGGAATTTCGGGAGAGATACTTTTTGCAGCTTTGATGGCAAGAGTTGCTTCATTCAAATCTGTCATTGTTTCGATGCAGATCAAATCAATACCAGCATTTATGAGAGCTTTCATTTGCCTTTTAAAACTAAGGTAAATGTCATCAGGTTCAGTATCACCAAAAGGTTTTAATAATTTCCCGGAAGGACCGACCGAGCCGGAAACATAAGCTTTTTCTCTAACTACTTTCCTAACTTTTTCCACTGCAATTCTATTTATCTCTTCTGTTTTGTCTTGCATTCCGTAATCTGATAATTTTAATGGAGAAGCTCCGAAAGTGTTTGTTTGAATTATATCTGCTCCGGCATCAAGATATGCCTGTGCGATTTCTTCGAGGATTTCAGGATTTTTCAGATTCACAGATTCCGGTGGTTCTCCCGGCTTGAGTCCTCTGGCAAAAAGCATTGTTCCCATTGCACCGTCTGCAACCAGGATTTCTCTGTTTTTTATTCTTTTAAAGATTGTGTTCATTTTGCTCCACTGATAAGATTTTTTACACATTCTACCGCATTCCCAGCATCATAAGCATATGCATCTGCCCCGATTTCATCTGCAAATTCCTTTGATACAGGAGCTCCACCGATTATTACTTTTATATCAGAATTATCTTTTCTAACAAGATCGACAACTTTCTTCATATTCGTCATTGTAGTGGTTAGAAGTGCTGACATTCCGATGAGTTTTGCATTTTCGCGTTTTGCTGTTTCCACAAATTTTTCCGGTGGAACATCCTTTCCCAGATCGATAACATCGAATCCTGCTCCTTTCAACATTATTCCAACCAGATTTTTCCCGATATCGTGAAGGTCTCCCTGAACCGTTCCGATCACTACTTTGCCTAATCCGGAAATTCCTTTAGAATCAAGAAGCGGTTTCAATTGATCCAATCCAGCATACATTGCTTTGGCTGCCATCAAAACATCAGGAAGGAAGATCTCGTGTTTTTTGAACTTTTCCCCGATGATGTTCATTCCAAAGATTAAACCATTATCAAGAATAACTTTTGGATTTAGATCCTGTTCAATTGCTTCTTTTGTTAATGCAAATACTTTTTCATCATCACCTTGTTGAAGATATTCTGAAATTTGATTTAATATTTCCATTACTTCTCCTTCTATTTCCAACTTTCCAAGACTTGGCACAAGCCGAAGGTCTTGTGTTAAGTCGACAACTGAAGCACCTTCTTTGTGCAGCGGTAACACAGTCAACTTATCACAAGATGATGAAATCACTTGTGACAAGTTTCGGATTACTTTTCATAATCTTTCATAAATTATGATATCCCACCTTTTTTCCCTTTGCGTATGCGTAAACAAATACGCTGAATCAAAGAAATAATGCTAAAGAATTCTGTTTCTTTCCCATCGGGACGATGGGGTTACATTCTTTCCAGACAATTTTTCGTCTTACACAACGAACAAAAAGAAAAATTATTTTCGAATTTATGAATCTCTCTTTTTCCTATAATCATAACTCCGGAAACCGATTTGAGCGGAATCATCAAAAAACTATCGTTCAAAGTTATTCCAATCTTTTCCGGATGCAAATATTCAAAAAGTTTCTTCTGTCCTGAAATATGCCAACCACAATATCCGGGACTGTAAGCAAGATTAAAAATATTTTCTTGGTGATTCTTAGTGTTCTTCGCGGCTAATTCTTCCAACTTTTTGACAGCTTTATCTGCTGCTAAAGATGCGATGTTATCCAGCATCGAACCCAGGGCAAAATCATTTTCTTTGAAAAGAGTTTCAATTTTTTCGCTCACTTCCTTTCCCATCGTGAGAGCAAATAAAATCAGATTATCAGCTTTTGGAAAAATTTGTTCAACCGGAGTTTCAGCAGAATTATTTCCTTCACCTTTTAAGATTTTTTCAAATTCTTCTTTTGAAATTTCAGAATAGATTACAATGGGTTTAGAAGTTTCCCGAAATACTTTTATTGCTTCCGAATAAAGCTGTTGAATTTTTTCTGAAACTGAATTGTTTTTCGGAATCCCGAATTCCTTGAAAACAACTTCTCTTTCAGGTTGGATGTCTTTTATCTTAAATTCAATAATCTTACTCACAGTTGCCTAAATTCTCCATTATTTCCAAATTTACCCCTCGTTCACAAACTCTGTTTGGGAATGCAGTTTATTTACAAAACTCCGTTTTCTATAATTTCCGAAACAGAGTTTCAATTGAAATTAACGTAACTAAACAGAATTTAGTAACGAGCAGGTTTTTCTTTCTGCTGAACTTTTTCAATGGTTTTCCTTATTCCAATCTCAACCATCGAAAAGGTCAATATGAGAGAATTCCTCTGGTAGAGTCCGTTTTCAAGGTTTTCTAATTGGAAGCTCATCCTGACCATATCGTTGAGCTTCATTCTCCATTAATTTTGTCAGATCGTTTTTGATCTCATTTGACAAACTCGAAGGTTCATAATTATGGATCAATTTTTCCACTTCGGTGTGTGCTCTTTCTTCGAGGGTTGTTTTTCCTTCTGCGATCCATCTCGGTCTGTTTGCCCGATTGATTACGTTTCCGGGAAAATAATGTT
Source organism: uncultured Candidatus Cloacimonadota bacterium (assembly GCA_964460095.1). Taxonomy (GTDB): domain Bacteria; phylum Cloacimonadota; class Cloacimonadia; order Cloacimonadales; family TCS61; genus JABMPU01. Next base: position 485 of record CAYWPW010000202.1, on the reverse strand, counting down.
CTTTTTTCAGATATTTGCGGGTATGTTTGGAAATAAGAAGATGATTTTCTTTCAGCAATTCTTCAAAGATCGGAAGAGCAGGAAAATCTTCTTTCGGTTCGATTCCCTCTATCATTCTCAAATTCATTCCGCAAATCTCATTATCAAGAACCAGCTTTTCTAAACTGATACAACTCTCAAAATCGAGCATTCCCGGACCGGAGATATTGTTGATTCCCGATAAAGCAGCCAAAGTCGCTCCCATCCCGGATTCGAGTCCGGCTTGAGCATCTAATTGTTTTGCATCGCTCAAAGAAATGTATGCTTGTGTGGGAATTCCCAGAAATTTCCCGATCTCATTATAAGCACAATCTATCATCATCGTTTCGATCGCTCCCATCGGAGTCGTTTCGTAGCGAACATCGAATATCGCAGGTGAACCACCATATAACATCGGAGTTCCCGGATTCGCCAACTGGCTGATAACGATCCCGCTCAATGTTTCT
>CAYWPW010000201.1:0-4425 GCA_964460095.1 uncultured Candidatus Cloacimonadota bacterium | reverse complement strand
CAATAATCGTGATTTTGATATTAGCAGTCATATTTTTTGATCACAGATATCTTACACTGAAAGAAGATGAGAAAATATTGTAACCGTTCTGGGTTCTGGGTTCAGAGTTTTGAACCTGTGAATGCCTATTTAAATAAAAAAGGTTTTTAATGAAACGAATTATCCTGATATTTTTTGCGATTGCAATTGCTTTTCCTGTATTTTCCGGTGAGATAAAATATCTGAAAACCGGGGGAAAATATCCTATCTTCAATAAGAAAACGAATAAAATCATAAATTATTATATTTTACAAGCCAATGAAGAAATCAAATTTTCAACTGTGAATATCGACACAATAATTATTTTATCACGAGTAGTTATGGAAGAATCATCATCATTTTCTTACGATTATGAGCTGCAGATCAATGATGAAATCCATCAAATAAACAAAATAATTAAACCAAGTAAAGTTTCTCTCAGTGTGAATGGAAAGCGAGTTTCAGCTTATAATAAAGTGCGAAAAGAAATTATTGAAACTTCTTCAAAGATTGGTATAAAAAATATTTCTGAATTTGAATTGCTCATTAAGATTTCTGCTGATAATATTACAAAATCAAATCGTGAAATTGAATATATTTATTTTAGTCCCGCATCTTATGATAAAGAAAAAGTTATGGAAATAGATGAGAAATCTTACACCTATTACTCTGCAGATTCTCAAAATATCAAATTAACTTTGGAAGGTCCCATTTATCTGAAAATTATCAGCAGACTGATTTTCGAAAATGGTCTTACGAAAAGCTACAATTACAGATTTGATGTATTTGATAATGAAAAATTAGTGTCCACTTTTGAGGAAGTTGCACATAAATCTTTGAAAGCGATTCTTCCCGAAGAGCTAAAAAAGACTCCTTCTACAGGTGATGTTAATATTCTAAAGCTTCCAGCAGGAATTCACCATTTGGAAATCAAAGATATTGATTTGAATCGGGAATTAATATTCAGGTTTTATATCAGTAAATCATCTGTAAGGATTTCGGAATAATGAAAAAAATATTAATTTGCTTTGTTTTAATTTTTGTCTCTGTGGTTATCTGGAGTTCCGAAATTTCGTTCAGCAGCAGAATTTCAGCAGAGAATTTTTATAACAGTAATATCCTCAAGCTTTCAGAATCTGATATATCTGCTTTTAAGAATTCTGAAAATCCTGATAAATTTGAAATAAAATCAATCGATGATTTCATTACTTCCGTAAAATGGTATTTCAATCTGAAATCCAGGTTCTTCAAACACACCCAGATTTTCAAATTTTTACTCAGCCAGAACAGATATTGGAATAATTCCATCAAAAACAGCGGATACATCAAACTTGGGTTTAAGCAGTATTTCAGTAAGAGGATCAATCTCTCTTTAAATTATTTTTATCATCCGGGCATTTATGTAAATCAATACAAAAGTTTACTTGAAGATGAGGATATTTACAGGAAATATTCCTATAAAAAAAATGTTTATGAAACCATTTTCGATTGGGAAATCCATCCAAAAATAAAGGTGAATTACAGGTTTGTATATTCCCAGCTTTTCTATAATAAATATTTTGTTTATAATGACTCAGATAATTTTGAGAGTATTTTCCGAGCTTCATTATTCCCTTTGGAGGATCTTAAACTAAGTCTTCAATACTCATATAAAACTTCTGAAGCAAAACCGGAAGAAGTTTTTGAAGAATATGGAATTAATGAAACTTCCGATGCTTCTTATGAATCCAATAAATATTTTTTTTCCCTTTCATTTCCTGTAGAAATTTTTTCCCAATCAACTGATTTTTATACAGGTTTCAAATATGAAGAGAAATTCTATCAATCTCTTCAAATAGAGGATTCTTATCATCTAAACCGGAATGAGGATATTTTCACAATAAATTTCAGTCTTAAATTAGCAGTTTCAGAATCGATTGATTTTAAGACTTTTTACGATTTTGAAAATCGAAATACTTCATCGCCTTTCAGTTTTGTGGAAAAGGAAAAGGGATATTCATTTTATGAAGCAGGAATTTCTTTAAACTGGTTTATAATGAAATAAATTTATAAAGTTCTTGCTAATTTTTTTTTAAAAATAAATTTGGTCGAAGTAATTTTTAGGAGGTTCAATGAAGGGAACTGTTAAATGGTTTGATGATGCGAAAGGATTCGGTTTTGTAACCGGTGAAGATGGACAGGAATATTTTACTCATTGGAAATCGATTGTCACTTCATCTGAAAGGGAACGAAAATTTCTGGTTGCAGATGAAAATGTTGAATTTGATCAATTAGAAACTAATAAAGGTACTCAAGCTATAAATGTAGTTAGATTGATGAAGTAATTTCCTTTTTTTGTATCAAATTCTTATGAATCAAAAGCCTTCGCAAGAAGGCTTTTTTAGTTTAATAAATGTTCTGTCTTTCCCGCGAAAGCGGGAATCTATTACAAGGATTCAAAGGTTCAAGGTTCAGAGGTTCAAAGGTTCAGAGGAACAACTGATTACGAAGCTTTCGTCAGTTGCCGAACATGTGCGCTTCGCGGTCATCTAAGATTGCTGTCATTCCCAACTTGCCCGCTCTGATGAATATCGGGAATTTGGAATGAAAAAAAGTTTGTATAGAAAGGTTCAAACGAAAACAATCCACCGGACTAAATAGCAAATGTATTTTTTATTGGCTTTAAATCTCATATTAAATAAATTATCATTACAATAATTCTCTTTCCTTACAATATTCAGTAATTTCTATAACAATATTTTCTTCAGCAATTTTCTCAAAATTATGTCCTAATTCATCACGAACTAATACACTAAAATTAGGTTTATTATCACCACTTAAAATAGCCTTTATTATGTCATCAATTGGATAATGGTATGATATTTTTTTACCAACTTGTATTGGTTGCCCAAACTCAGGAAGTAATGTTTTCATCAAAATATCCTTATACAATAAAACAGGAATATGATATTTTTTTAGATCGTTTTTTAAAGTACAAAATTTAATAGAATCAACGTAATTGATTTTATTACCAACATTTAACACATCAATTTTGATTGCCCTCATCACATTATCAACATCAAGAACACCTGAATAACCTTTAATGACACTTGAAAAATCTAATTTAATCTCAAACTTAAAATCATTATTTTGCAGTGATTCTGCTGAATTATTAATTTTACTTATGTGCAAATCCAATTGCTTTTTTAATATAAGAATTAGTTGTTCGTTGCTGCTGAATTTCTCGGATATTTGTTCATTTGTAATAATCGATTCTCTTAATTTTTTTATAGCTAATATATCGTCATTAATCTCATCGGGATCAATACTCGCTTTTTTAAACATTACTAAGATTTCTGGTTTACCAAATTTCTTAAAATTTTCATAAGCAAGTTCATATTCTTCATTAGTAAACTTTCCAACTTTTTTATGAAACAAACAAACAACAAAATCCGATTTTAAAAGTTCATCGTTGAAACGATTTTGTACTCTATTAGTATGAAAAGTATGTTCCAAATCCTCCCATATAATTAAATCAAGAAATAAATCCCTATCTATTAAAATTTTATTTTCTCGATTTATAAATATCTCAATCTCCTTACGTTCATCTTTGAGTTCATCTGAAGATGCTAAAAAAATTCTAAGTCTTTTCATATTTATTCCTTTTGTTACTTATTACCCATAATATGCTAGAATCCACCCCCAAAAGCGAACTGTCTAAGGTTTGAATCGTAAGATTTAAACCGAAGCAAACCACCCAAACCAACCGTAGACGGAGTGTTGTACGCAGTTTAGTTTATTTTCTTTAAATTTTCTTTATCATTAGCTAAGCTTACTATTGTTTTTAATTTTAATTCTCGCTCATGTTTATTAATATACCATTCTTCAAAAAGTAATTCTATTAGATTGATTAACATTTTTGCTTCATTAGGTTCTACATTAATTATTAGATTTATATCTTTTTCCATATGAGCCCCAATGTTACCAATTTTTCTAATTGAATCAATCGATTTCCATGTTAAAGGATCAATTTTATCTTCAAGAGCATTTATTTCGTCTATTAAACGTCTTTTTTTAATCCCCCAAAAATCCCTAATTATTCCTTGTATACATCTTCTTGCTAAAGTTGCAGAAGCCTTTGGACTTAAGTCTATTATAGAATAAGCTTCTTGATAATCAATAACCAAAGGCTTTGGTATATAATCTGGATAAACTTTAGCATAAGAACTTGGTAAAAGTTTCCAGAAATTAAGTTGTTCCCCTTTTACCCAATTATTAATATTTTTCAAAACACAATTATATAATACAACATTGAGTGTAATCTTTTTGCATTCTTCGTTTGGACAAATAATCCATTCAATATGAAGTAATCTTTCACCTTCTGAATTATCAATTAACATCTTAATTTGATTAGATTGAAAACTATCT
>CAYWPW010000200.1:1452-4434 GCA_964460095.1 uncultured Candidatus Cloacimonadota bacterium | reverse complement strand
CAAATTGGTAACTAGATTATTCGGCGAATCTGTAGTGAAAAATCGTTTTAAACCGGAAAAGAATATGAGATTTTTCACATTTAATGAGTTCGATTTTGAAAGAGCTCATTACATTATTAGTCGAACCGGTTATACAAATCGTTGGGGTTGGGAACTTTATGTTCCTGTTGAAGTTGCAGAACAACAATTTAAAAGGATTGCTTTGGAAGCTCTGGAACTCAGCGGACTGGTTGTTGGTCTTGGTGGACGAGATGAGAACCGGATTTCTGCAGGAAATTTTGGTTTACCTTTGAACGGAAGCGAATATGATAAATTTCACACTCCGTCAAATGCTCCTCTTTTCAAGGCTGCGGTTGATATGAATAAAGATAATTTCATTGGCAAACAAGTCCTCCAAAAAGAAATTGAATCGAACATAAATAAGAAAATGGTTCTTTTTATAACTGAAGGAATTGTGAGTCACAGAGGAATTTATCTTGATGGAAAAAGGATTGGAACTGTTACATCCAGCATCAATTCACCGAATGTATCGTTGGAGAAAAGAGAGTTTATCGGTTCAAAACGAAAAAATGTTTTGGATGAAAATGGAACTGCTGCAATTGGTCTGGGATGGATTTCCAGCAATCCATTTGAAGTTGATAAAGACGGAAAAGATGTTCTGGAAAAAGATGGAAAAGCGATTCGAATAAAAGTGGAATTTTTTCGTGAGGATGAAGAGAAAAATCCAAAAGGAAAACCTGTTTTGGGTTATATTTCCGGAGATGGAGTAACTTCAGCAACAGCTCCCAAACCCTTGAAACATATTCAGAATTTGTAAACTCGAATTCAAATTAAAAAATATGCTTGAAAACATAACAAATTTTCATAACTTATTAATACCTTCAATTTTTTTTCTCGGATTTATTATTTTATTAATTATCAGTATTTTTCGCAATTGGAAAGTTGCATATCCACAAAATCAATCATATTCCATCATAATCGCTTGCAGGAATGAGGAATACAATTTGCCCTCGCTTTTTAATGCTCTCGAACGAATTCAATATTCAAAGGAAAAATATGAAATCATTCTTGTTGATGATGCGTCTGAAGATAATACTTTAAACCTGATAGAAGAATTTTGCAATAAACATGAAAATGCAATTTATTTTCAATTAACAGATAAAAAATCCGAATACAAAGGTAAAAAAGCAGCTCTTAAAAAAGCGATTGAAAACTCCAGATTCGATTTTCTACTGTTCACAGATGCTGATTGTATTCCTCCATACAATTGGCTCAGTAGTTTTAATAATTACCTTTCCCAAGATGTCGGATTGGTTGTGGGTTATTCTCCTGAGGAAGATGTTTCATTATTCAGAAATTTCACTCAAATAATGTCTGCTTCCATTTATTTTTTTACGATTGGATTGGGTATTCCTTTCAGTAGTCATGGTAGAAACCTGGCAATCAATAAAAATGCCTTTAATGAAGTGGAAGGTTTTGATAAGATAAAACAACATACTTGCGGGGAAGACAAACAGCTCCTCAATCTCATCAAAAAAACAAAGTATAAAATCGCTTATAATCCGGAAATTAAAGTTTTCACAAAACCGAATATTACAGATTATATTGACCAGCAAAAAAGAAGATACGGACAATTTGGATTATCGTCTACTTTTTACAAATTTCTTTCTATCCTGGTGTGCCTTCTTTATCTTTACATTCCTTTTGGAGTATTTATCTGGAATCAATGGATCGCGTTCATTTCTTATTTTGTATTTTTTCTTTTTTATTGGATTATAACTCTTTTTAAGCACAAAGAACGCTTCTATTTAGTTCATATAATTTTCCTGCTATTTTACCCATATTATCTGATTTTCTTTTCAATATTAGGAATGATTGGAAACTGGCAGTGGAAGCCATATTATAATAAAAGAAATATTTAGGAAGAAACTTTCGGATGAGCCCAAAAGTTAAGAATCAAATAATAGCAATCCAGCAATTAAACTTGCTAATTTTTAATGCGAGTTAAAAAAAGCTCAATATAATTATGGAAGAAAAAAAATGAATGTTTTATGTTCGTTTTGTAATCATTAAGTAGGAATAAGGTAATAACATGAACAAATTAATATTAATTGGTAATGGATTTGACTTAGCTCATGGATTAAAAACTAAATATAATGATTTTATATTATGGTATTTTAATAATGCCTTAAAAAACTTAGCTGCAAAAGGTGAATTTTCAGATCAGCTTTTTGAAATATCTTTTAGCCACGGACGTCTAATTAATTTTCCAAGCAGAGCTACTTCTATTACACAATTTAAAGAAATACTCGAACACAAAAAGGATTATTTAAAAATTCGATTTAAATGTGGTCTATTTAAAATTCTTTTTAACGAAACTATCGAACTTAACTGGGTTGATATAGAATCTGAATATTATTCGTATTTGAAAGATTTGTACATAAAATTAGAAAACAGAAGTTTTAAAAATTTTAAAAATATTGAAGAACATGTGAAATCATTGAATAATGATTTTGAATTTATAAAAGTTAAATTACAAGAATATTTAAACACAGTAGAATCCTCAAAGAAAAGTCAAATCCCAGATATAACTGAGCATTTTAAAAATCATTTTTCTAAAGTTCCTAATCCACATACACAGATTATGTTTTTAAATTTTAATTATACTTCTACAGTTGAAGTGTATCTGAAATATTTAAATCATAAGCAATATACTGTTAACTATATCCATGGAAAACTAAAAGATGCATCAAATCCGATAATATTTGGATATGGAGATGAAATTGATACTTATTATCAGAAAATTGAAAACATTAATAGTGATGAGTATCTAAATAATTTTAAATCATTTGGTTATTTAAAAACTTCAAACTATCAAAATTTCTCTGGATTCCTTGATAGAGATTCATTTGAAGTATATATTATGGGACATTCTTGTGGTCTGTCTGATAGAACTATGTTAAATAAAATAGTTGAGCATAA
>CAYWPW010000200.1:0-1352 GCA_964460095.1 uncultured Candidatus Cloacimonadota bacterium | reverse complement strand
GGGATTCTGGAGGAACTTGTAACAGGAGTAAAGAACCTGCTGCCTGGCAATTTGGTGGGCATCTATATAGTGGGCTCACTTGCCACAGGTGGTTTTGATCTGGACAGTGATGTCGATTTCCTGGTGGTGATCAAACAGGAACTGAGCAGTGCAGACGTAGCGAACCTGCAGCAGATGCACAGAAACATATATGAGCGGGACTGCTATCCGGCTAAACACCTGGAGGGCTCCTTCATCCGCAGGGAATTGCTGAGCAACGCCGAGACAATGCTGAAAGAAAAGTGCTGGTATCTGGATAACGGCAGCAGAACGCTGGAACTTTCTGATCATGATAACCGCTGGCATGTTCACTGGGTGCTGAGAGAGCGAGGAATACCTCTCTGGGGTTCGGAGCCAAAGACCTTTGTAAAACCCATTCCCGAAGATGCCTTAAAGGACGATGTGCTGGTTGTGATGGAGTTAATGGCAAGCGGATTCTGGCAGGAATTGGATCAACCTCTTGGCTTCTACAATTCCCGCTTTGGCCAGTCCTTTGTTATCCTCACCATGTGCAGGATACTGCATACTTTATCCACCGGAACCATTGAGTCAAAACAGGTCGGGGCGGAATGGGCAAAAGATATCCTAGACCGGAAATGGACAGGTTTAATTGAGCAAGCCTGGCAGGAGCGTGAAGGTGTGCGTTTCTGCACAAAAATAAGAGAACGGGCTGACCAATTGTTATTGGAGAAAACTTATAAGTTCATAAAATATGCACAGCGATGCAGCCGGATGAAAATTTAGTTGGACTGATGTTTTTGGTGATAGAATTTCTATTATCTTTCTGTTTTTAAAAAAAAGTATAGAACACAGCGATCACAAAAAAAACACCGACCAGATTTTTCTGATCGGCTTTATAATGGCGGGAGCGACGGGACTCGTATAGAAATTTTATACCTTCTAAAGAAAACTCCATATTTGATACATATAAGATAGCAGAGACCTTGTTTCTTTCTTCTGATGCTAGAAAATTAAATGAAATATTCCTTTCTTCAGGAATACTATAAAAATCATATTGTATTTTTGTATCTTCGCCAAGTATGAATGAGTATCTCTTGGGATTAGATATTTTTTCCTGTATTTTTCCATCATGGATATTTAATTGAATTGTGATAAGAGAAAATCTGTATTGTGAATCCGATTTATGAAATTTAGTCAATCTATCCGGGCACTGAGATCAAGGCATCTATGTAGATTCCAAAGTTGGCAATGTTGAGACTATTGATATTTTTGATTTCAAGCTTCATGCCAAGGACGGTGGAGGAACAGACTTTAAAACGTGATTTGAATATTTTGCGCAAGAAGACATTATG
>CAYWPW010000199.1:0-4442 GCA_964460095.1 uncultured Candidatus Cloacimonadota bacterium | reverse complement strand
CTTCCCAAAGCTGTAATCACTTCAACTTTATCCGAACATCAAAAATACTTCCCTCTTATTAATAAGGAAGAGAAGCTAATTAATAAATTTGTTTTTATCTCAAATGGAAATCCTGAGAATTCCGAGCTGATAAAACTGGGAAATGAAAAAGTTGTCAAAGCCCGTTTGGAAGATGCGTCATTTTATTATAATGAAGATAAAAAGCAACCTTTTGAATCTTATGTGACAAAATTAAAAGATGTTACTTTCCAATCCGGACTTGGAACTCTTTTTAAAAAAACAGAACGCATCATGAAAATCGTGGAATTCTTAAACGAAAATTTGAGTTTAAATGAAACGGAAAAAATAAACTCGCTTCGAGCAGCTTATCTTTGCAAGGCAGACCTGGTTACTTTGATGATAAATGAGAAAGAATACACTAAACTTCAAGGATATATGGGATACAATTATGCCCTGGAAAGCGGAGAATCTCCGGAAACTGCAGAGGCGATTCTCACCCATTATCAAAACGGAAACGCAAACGACGAATTTCCCATGAGCAAAGTCGGTGCTTTGGTGGCAATTGCAGATAAGATGGATACTGTTTGCGGAATTTTTGGTGTGGATTTAATTCCAACCGGTTCCAAAGATCCATTTGCCCTGCGGCGTGCTGCTAATGGAATTGTTCAAATTATCGATTCTCAGAAATTTGAAATTAACCTTCATCAATTAATCGATGAAACTTTTGATATTCTTAAAGATAAATTGGAAAAATCTGGAAATAATAAAGACCTTGTTTATGATTTTTTCAAACAAAGAATAAACCGGTTCTTGAAACAAACCGGAATCGATTATGATGTGATCGAGAGCGTGATGCATATTGACCATTCCAATATTACAGATTTGACACAGCGAGCCTTGGATCTGCAAAAATTCAAACAAAGAGAAGATTTCATCAAACTTGTGATAGGTTTTAAAAGAGTTTCCAATATCATTGCTGGAGCAAAAAATCTTGGTGATGTGAATATACAACTTCTTCTTGAAAAAACAGAAAAAATCCTTTTTGAAAAATATCTTACTTTTTCAGATTCCATAGAAAAATCCCTCCAAAAGAAAGATTATAAAAAGGTAATGGAAAATTTGGTTAGTTTCAGTATTTTAATTGATAATTTTTTCGATGATGTTTTGGTAAATGTCTCTGATGAAAACTTGAGACAAAACAGGTATAATCTTTTAGGAAAGATCAGAAAACTGTTTCTGCATGTGGCAGATATTGCCAAGATAGTTGTGGAAGAACAGAAATAATTGGCTTTTTCAGGGTTCAAGGTTCTAAGGTTGGGATGATAAAAGTCTCTTTCAACTTTTTTAGCCTGAAGTAGATATTTTTTAAAATTCGTGTTAATTCGTGTAATTAGTGGATAGAATTGGATATTCGATATTCCGTGTTGGATATTGGATATTCAGCATATCAGCTAATTAAAAAAATTATGTAACTAAATAATTAAAGAAGAAGGAGTTAAAATGACAATTCACCTTTCTCATAGAGCAAAAGCAATTAAAGCTTCACCTACTCTTGCTGTTTCTGCTTTGGCAAAACAGATGAAAGCCAAAGGAATTGATGTGCTCAATTTTGGTGTGGGTGAACCAGATTTTAATACACCGGATTACATTAAAGAAGCCGGCAAAAAAGCGATTGATGATAATTTCACCAGATATACTGCTGCTGCTGGAATCATGGAATTAAGAGAAGCAATTTCTGCCAAATTAAAGAGAGACAATAATCTGGATTGCAATCCTAATGATATAATTGTTTCACCTGGAGCAAAAGCTGCCATCATAAATATTCTGATGTCTGTTTGTGACCCGAGAGATGAAATCTTGATCCCCTCGCCGTATTGGGTGAGCTACACTTCCCAGGTGGAAATGATGGATGCCCTTCCCGTTCTTCTTCCCACCACAATTTCCAGTAAATTCAAAATTACTGCAGAACAACTAGAGGAAAAAATTTTATCATTAAGCAGTTCAAAAGCTCTGATTTTAAATTCTCCCAATAATCCCACAGGTTCGGTTTATAATAAACAGGAATTAGAAAAAATTGCTGAAATCTGCCTGAAATATAATATCCTGATCATTTCCGATGAAATTTATGAAAAACTTATTTATGATGGAGAAAAGCATATTTCAATCGCTTCTCTTTCAGATGAGATTCGCGAAATTACAGTTCTTATCAACGGCGTTTCCAAAGCTTATGCTATGACTGGATGGCGTTTGGGATACGCAGCCGGGCCCACAGAAATCATCAAAAGAGCAATCAGGATCCAAAGTCATACAACTTCTAATGTGAATTCAATGACCCAAAAAGCTGCTTTGGCTGCACTCACACAAGATGATGGAAGTGTGGAAAAAATGCGTAAAACATTTGAAAAAAGAAGAAATTTCCTGGTTGATAAACTAAACAAAATCGAGCATATTAAATGTCTGCTCCCAAAAGGTGCTTTTTATACAATGCCAAATGTGGCATATTATCTGAACAATAAAAAGAACATTAATACTTCAGCGAAATTATGTGAATACCTTTTAAGGGAATATCGCATTGCGCTTGTTCCTGGTTCTGCTTTTGGGGCGGAAAAATATATCCGATTTTCATATGCAACCAGTATGGAAAATATTGAAGAAGGTGTGAAAAGGTTGGAAAAAGGTTTAAAAAATCTGCTGTAAATTTTATGAAAGTTTTTAAAGAAAAGTTAGAAAGTAATTGGCAGGAACTTCGAACCAAAAGAATTGCAACCTGGACGAACTTTGTTATTAGAATTTTAATTCTGGTTTTTCTGATTATAATTATCCGTTTTTTTGCCAGTCCGGATACAGATAAATTCCGGGATTTTTTAACCTTTTGGAAATCAAATCAGTCTGAGAAAGAAATAGTAAATAAACCATAATTTTTTTATGAAATGGCGAATCTTAAAATCCGGCAAGCTTAATCCTGCAGAAAACATGGCAATCGATGAAGCTATTTTGAACGGAATAATCCAGGGTCGCTCTGTTCCGACCATCCGTTTTTATGACTGGAAACCAGCTACAGTTTCTTGCGGATATCATCAAAGTGCGGAAAAAGAAGTTAATTTTGCAGCATTAAGAGAATTTGGTTTCGGTTTTATTCGGCGTCCCACAGGAGGACGATTAGTTCTTCATAACGAAGAAGTTACATATTCTGTGATTGCTCCAACTTCCGAAATATTTTCTGGCAACGTAACTGAAATCTATTCTGAAATAAGCAAAGTTCTGGCTTTAGGATTTTCCATGCTTGGAATTGATGTGGATTTTGAAAAAGGTGAACTTGGTTCAAAAGAGCAAAGACAGGTTTCAAATCCTTGTTTTACAAGTAGCTCGCGTTTTGAACTCTCTTACAAAAGAAAAAAAATCGTGGGTAGTGCTCAACTTCGTAAAGAAAATGCGTTTTTACAACATGGCTCCATTTTGCTGAATCATAATCAAAGCCAAATCGCTTTCCTTTTACCTGATCTGGAAAAAGAGAAAAGAGAAAAACTCGCATTGACGCTTTCTGAAAAAACAATTTCAATCAACGAGATTGTTTCTTCAAAAATATCTTTTAGCCAAGCTTGCGACATTTTTGAACAGGCTTTTAGGAAATCCTGGCAAAGCGACGAGTTTTGTAATACAGCTTCTTTAGAAGAATTTGAAAGATCAAATATAAAGCTTTTAGTTAATAATAAATATACTTCAAACAAATGGAATAAAAGGAAATAACTGATGAAAAAGATTTCATCTGCTCAAAAATTAATTGACACGAATTTTCTTTATCTCGTTTTTGTCTAAAGTATAAAAACAAATACGATAGGGGGGATTTTGATGCAAAAAAGAATATTGATTTTAATATTGATGCTTTTCCTTATTACCTTTTCTCTATTTGCCGGCACAACCGGCAAGCTTGCAGGTAGGGTTAAAGATGACGGTGGCAATCCTATTCCTTTTGCCAACATTATTTTAGAGGGAACTCAGATTGGTACCCAAACCAAAGAAAATGGACAATTCATTATAATTAACGTTCCACCCGGGACTTTTAATGTTTTGTGTACTCAAATCGGTTTTGCCAGCCAAAAAATCACAGGTGTAAAAATCCATGTCGATGAAACTACCATTCAGAACATTACCTTGGTTAAATCTGCAATGGAAGTAGAAGGTTATCAGGTTACTGAAGCAAGAATTGAATTGATCAGTAGAAGTAAAACAAGCTCTGGAAACACCATGACGTCAGATACTATCGAAGATATTGCTGTTGATGATATCGAAGGGCTTATTGCAATTCAAGCTGGAGCTGTTATGGTTGGCGATGACCTTCATATCAGGGGTGGACGAGCAAACGAAGTTGTTTATTCAGTGGACGGTATGTCTGTTTCTGACCCGGTTGATGGCGGAGCTGCTCTCACAATCGATACGGATGC
>CAYWPW010000198.1:0-4471 GCA_964460095.1 uncultured Candidatus Cloacimonadota bacterium | reverse complement strand
GCACTCATATAAAGCGTATCAACATTAGATTTCATCTGGCGCAATTTATCCTTGTGACGAACACCGAAACGATGCTCTTCATCGATAATAAGTAGTCCCAGTTTTTTATATTTTATATCTTTGGAAAAGAGACGATGAGTTCCAATAGCAATATCAATTTCTCCAGTTGAAAGTTTGATAACATCTTTTTTTAGATTTGCTTTAGAACGAAATCTGCTGAACATCGAAATACGAAGAGGATATTGTGCCAGACGCTCTTTAAAAACCAGGTAATGCTGTTCAGCCAGAAGAGTGGTGGGAACCAGAATTGCAACTTGCCAACCACTCAAAACTGCCTTAAATGCAGCTCGAATTGCAACCTCGGTTTTTCCAAATCCCACATCACCACAAAGAAGACGTTCCATAGGCGTATCAGATTCCATATCTGCTTTTATCTCTTTGGTTGCAGTTGTTTGGTCCGGCGTATCCTCATAAATAAATGAATCCTCCATCTCGATTTGCCAGGTTGCATCGGGTTCAAAAAGAATACCTTTTCGCAGTTTTCGCTCTGCATAAAGTTTTATCAAATCTTTCGCAACTAGTTCGATTTGTTTTTTAGCACGGTTTTTTGTGTTTTCCCATTTTTTGCTTCCCAGTTTGTGAATTATCGGAGCAATCCCTTCTTCAGAAACAAATTTTGAAACCAGCGAAAGCTGAAATGTAGGAACATAAATCGTATCATTACCGGAATATTTTAGAATTAAACATTCTATTTGATTTCCATCAACAGGAAGCTTTTTGAGACCAGCATAAATCCCGATTCCGTGATCGATATGAACAACATAATCTCCGGGTTTCAAAGATTCGTAATCTACAAGAGCTTCTTCTTTGGAGAATCTTGTTAGACGTCTTTTACGTTTGTACCTGCTGAAAATTTCATGGTCTGTAAAAACTGCAAGTTTCGCATCCATCAAGTTGAAACCATTTTGCAAAACTCCGATACAAAAGTCAATTCGCTCTTCGAATTGTGGAAGCAAATCCATCATACGCTTACTCTGGCTTGTATTATCAGATTGGATGAAAATGCGATATCCATCATCTAATTTGTTGGAGAGTTCTATTTCCAGGGTTTCCAAGCTTCCGTGCATATTAGATTGTGAAGTTATTGGAGCTTCGATTTTTTCAGTTATTTCTTTAAAATCCTGAAATGAACCTGAAAGGAAGAAGTTTGAATATTTACTGAAAATTTTGCCAATAAATTTTTCATTCTCAAAAATATCTTCAGGCTCGGGAATTATGCGTTTCTTATATTTTGAACGAATTTTCTGAAAAAGAGCGGTTGTTTCATCGAAGATCTCATTAAAATATGATGGAAAAAAATGAAACTCATCCCAGAAAAGCAAGCAATTTTTTGATGAAAAATATTCTAAAAAAGTTTCAACTTTCGGAAGAAGAAGAGAAGAATCAAGCTCTATTCCATCATAAAAGCCATCTTTATGAATTCTTTCCCACAATTTTTCTTCAGTATTGATATCGTGAAGCGAAAATTCGCGGGAAGGAATCAGAACCACCGAGTCCAATTCTTCTCCTGTAGAACGCTGCGAACTGATGGAAAAAACACGTATCGATTCAACTTCATCTCCAAAAAACTCAATTCTTACAGGTTTGTTTGAGTTCGGACTAAAGACATCTATAATGCCGCCACGACGGGCAATTTCTCCAACCTTGGAAACCTGGAATTGATTTTCGTATCCCATCCCAACCAGATTAGAAATGAGTATTTCCGGATTATATTCTTCGTTTTTGTTTAGGGTTATTATATTTTTTCTGAAGATTTTTGAGGTTGCAATTTTCCTGAGAAAAGAGCGGATGGAAAGACTGTAAATACAAGGTTTGCCGGAAACAGCAGCAGTTAATGTTTCGATTCTTTGAGCGCGAATCATGTAATGTGGAGAACGCTGTTCATAAGGAAGCACTTCGTAATCCGGCAAAAAATGCGCTGATTCTTTTC
This sequence comes from uncultured Candidatus Cloacimonadota bacterium, assembly GCA_964460095.1. Taxonomy (GTDB): domain Bacteria; phylum Cloacimonadota; class Cloacimonadia; order Cloacimonadales; family TCS61; genus JABMPU01. The sequence continues at coordinate 2,481 of CAYWPW010000198.1, read as the reverse complement.
CCACCAGAAGATCAAAATCTTCAAGGTAATCTTCTGCCACCTTGTCATCCGCAGATACAAAGATGATATTTTTTCCTGTCTCTTTGAATGCTTTTGTCATTAACACTGATTTGGCAGAACGATTCAAATTGTAAAAGAAAGTTCCGGATTTCTGAGATGCAATAACTGATTCAAGCTGCTTGAAAAAATCAGATTTTTCTATGATTGCACTTATCTTATTGTAAAATATACTCATAAGTTGCGAACTTTGAAATATAACTTTGCCAGTCAAGTACAATTGAAGATTTTAATGAAAAAAATTGACAAAATTTAATGAGAAAAGTTATAAGAATATTATATCCACCAGAATTGTATGCATTATAATAATTAAAATATGAATACGAAAGGTGATTGTTATCTTATTGAATTGGAAAAAGAACTCCAAATAAAAATATATCATTACAGAACATGGATGAAGCCAATGAAATACAATATTATAAGTTGCAAATTTAAATTATCCTTATAATTTTATTTCCAATTTTAAATTCCGAAGATATTAAACATATAGTTGCTCCTCCTCAATTAGATACCCTTATGTTGATTATTCAAAAGACAAATAAATTTATTTTCAGAAAAAACAACTTGACCTTAAACACATCAATAAAAGATTTTTAAAAGTGTATTTAGGTACAATTTATAAGAGTTCTGCATAATTGGATGTTTTTGAGAATAATGATGAAAAATCAGGAAATCCAATTTTTCAACTCATCCCCTAACCCCTTCTCTTGCAAAGAGAAGGGGCAAACGAAGTCATCCCTCTTTTTGAAGAGAGGGACAGAGGGTGAGTTAGAAATTGAATTATACAGAATCCTTTACAATTTATTGAATAGGAGGTTATGATGAACAATAAATCCAAATTTTTACTTTTTACTTTATCCTTCTTGTCGCGCCGTAGCAATATTCTACTCGCTTTTCTTTGCGTAGGCGGATTGATTTTTCCTTTATCCTTACTTTTCGCAGAAAACCATATGGATTTAATGCAGACACTTGTAGGCGAGCACCGTGATTCCAGGTTCGGATATTCAACAGCATCTCTGGATTTTAACGGAGACAGCACCGATGACCTGGTGGTGGGATCCAGAGGGTGGGATCCTGATTATTACGTGACAGGAAATACTACGAATATTGGAAAACTCTATTTTTATTTTGGTAAAGAAGAGAATTTTGCAGATAGTGCTGATTTTACCATATCAGGTTTTCGTAATGATGATAGTACATTTACAAAATTAGGAACGCACTTAGAAAATCTCGGAGATATGGATAATGACGGATTTGAAGATCTGGGTTTTTATAATCTGACAAAAGATGACGAAGGTCATATTTATATGCAGATTGATATACTTCTGGGCAATGCTGATTGTGACACTATCCCGGATTATGTATATACCTTACCCTGCAGTTTATATGAAAATGATAATGGGTACAGCTGTTTTATTCGACCTCTTGGTGATATAAACAATGATAGTTATGATGATGCAGGAGTAGTTTTAGTAGGAGAAGATGATATTTATTATTTTTATTTGATCTTTGGAAATGAATTTGAATTAATTTATTTATGCCAGTATCCTGTAACATATTCCTGGTATTATGGAGCAAATATTTTTGGAATCGGTGATGTAAATAATGATGGGTTTGATGATTTTATGATTGGATACGGGCTTTCTTCTGAAAGTACGTACCATAATTTTTTATATTTTGGTGATACAATTATAGATTCAGTTGCCGATTTGGTTATAGATGATGTTCCTTATCTTAGTACAGCAGGAGGTCTTCCCTGTGGAGACTGGGATGGAGACAGCATCGATGATTTTGTGGGTTACTGCTGTTATGACCAGGGAGTTTGTGTGTGGCTGGGACATGAAACAGGAAACTTACAGCCGGGTACTTTTGTAGAATATTTCAGTTCATTAGGAAACTATAAAAGATACGATTACGGAGACTTGAATAATGACGGTAAAGATGATATTTTAATTGGACTTCCTACTTATGGTGGTGGTAATGGGAGAATCTATATTTATCTTGGTGGTTATAATGGTATCTGTGATCTGAATATTGGAAGCATAGATATTAATGGTAATCTTGGTTGGGATATTACTGTTGGAGATTATAATAATGATGGCTTTGCAGATGCAGCATTTGGTGCTCCATCATTTGATGGTGGACCTGATGAGGGTAGAGGCAAAGTCTGGATTTATGCAGGTAATGAAGAACTTGAGGATACAACAGTTGGAACTGAAGATCCAAATATCTTACCTGTGCCTGTAATTGAATTTAATGCCTATCCGAATCCATTCAACCCATCCGTTACTTTCACAGTAAAATTTAGCAACGAACCAGTCTCCGCAGAGCTTCGCCACGGCAGGCAAAACCAACAATACGAACAATTACAAATTGAAATATTTAATGTTAAAGGGCAGAAGGTAAAAATTTTGGAGTGCATTA